>CAISYQ010000456.1 GCA_903889735.1 uncultured Methylibium sp. | reverse complement strand
GCCTCGATCACGCAGGCCGCGCCACGGGCCTGGCCATGGTGGGTCAGGGCCTCGGCGATGTCGCGGGTCATCCACTCCTGGTAGGTGAAGCGGTGGCCGATGGCATCGACCATCCGGGCGATCCGGCCGAAGCCGTGCAGGCGCCCACCGGGCAGGTAGGCCACGTGGGCCAGGCCGCGAAAGGGCACCAGGTGGTGGGGGCAGACGCCGTGCACGGCGATGCCCCGGATCACCACCATGTCGCCGCGCGCATCCGCGAAACCCTCGCCCAGCGCCTCACCCGGATCGAGGTCGTAGCCGCCCAGCAGGCGCCGCTGCCAGAGCTCACGCACGCGTTCGGCGGTGCGGCCCATGTGGGCAGCGTCCGGCGCGATGCCGCAGGCGCCGAGCAGGTCGCCGATGGCCCGCTCGAAGGCCACGGGATCGAAAGGCGACCGGCGGGGGATGCCCACGCCCGAGCCGGGCGTCGGCGCTGCATGATGCGCGTGGTCGTGGTCCGCCATATGGGGGTCTCTTGCTGGGTTCAGCCGCGCGTGCCTGGGCGCGGCGGCACCGAGGGAGGGCCGCTCCCACCCCGCCCCTCGCCCGGGCCCGACACCCACAGGGCCCCGGCCGGTGGGTGCGTTGGCAAGGGGGGCAGCGGCATCGCGATCGAGACCCGGGTGCCGGCGCCTGGCGCGCTGCGGATCTCGATCTCGCCACCATGCTGGCCCAGCCGCTCGCGAATGCTGAAGAGACCCAGACCCGAACCGGCCGTCGGGCCCGCCGGTTCGGCCTGGACCGGATTGAAGCCCAGGCCTTCATCCTGGACGCCGAGCTTCAGCAGGGGAAATTCGCCGCGGGCGTCGCAGACAAGATCGAGCCGGGCCTGGGTGACCTGGGCGTGCCTCGCGACGTTGAAGAGCAGTTCGCGCACCGACTGGTAGAGCAGGACCTGGTGAGACTCGGGCACGCGGCCGCTGAAGGAGGTGACGAAGGCCACCTCCAGCCCGTAGGCGCGTTTCGCCCAGGCGCACAGCCAGCGCAGCGCGGCGTTGAAGTCCCCGCCGTGCACGGCGGCCGGGCTGATCTCGGCGGTGAGCGTGCGGGCCTGGCGGGTGGCCTCGTCCATCAGCGTGGTCACTTCCTGGGCCACCGAGCGGACCTTGGCCTCGCCGTGGCTGCCGAGCGTGCCGATGATCAGCTGGGCCGCGTACAGGACCTGCTGCAAGCCGTCGTGCAGCACCCGGGCGATGCGCTCGCGTTCGCGCTGCTCGGCCAGGATCAGCTCGGACGAGAGCCGTGCCAGCTGTTCGGTGCGGCGGCTCAGTGCCTCGGTGCGGTCCTTGATGCGCTTCTCGAGGTCGTCCCGCGCGTTGAGCAGCTCCAGCTCGAGCTGCTTGCCGGCCGTGATGTCGATGTTCATCCCGACCACGCGGACCACGCCACCCGGATCGTAGGCCAGACGACCCTCGGAGCGCAGCCAATGCACCGAGCCATTGGGCCAGATGACGCGGTATTCGATCCGGAATTCAGAATCTCCGCGCCGCGAAGCGTCCGACACGAAGCCCAGGACCTGGGGCAGGTCGTCGGGGTGGGTGCGCGAGGTCCAGGTCTCGACGGTGGGCACGACTTCGTCGGGCGCATAGCCGAAACAGGCGAAGGTGCCTGCCGACCAGACGCATTCCCCGGTGGCCGTGTTCCAGTCAAAGGCGCCGGCCCTCGCCGAGGCAATGGCCACACGGAGGCGGTCTTCAT
Organism: uncultured Methylibium sp.; assembly: GCA_903889735.1. GTDB lineage: Bacteria > Pseudomonadota > Gammaproteobacteria > Burkholderiales > Burkholderiaceae_C > Methylibium. The sequence continues at coordinate 14,374 of CAISYQ010000456.1, read as the reverse complement.
GGTTCTGCAGCGCGCGGCCCATCCGCACCCGCTCCGTGATCTCGTGGGTGACGATGGCCAGGATGCCCGGCGCCACGCAGGTGGCGGACAACCTCAGCCAGCGACCTTTAGGCAGCACATGGCATTCGAACGTCCGCGCTTCGCCGGCGAGGTCGGTCTCGTCCAGGAACCTCCTGAGCGGGATGTTTTCTTGGTGCAGGCGCGGGAACGCCTGGCTGCAGCGCTGGCCGGTCAGCGGCCCACCCTGGAACAGGGCCTCGATCGCCGGGTTGGCGTAGAGGTACTCCCAGTCGAAGACCCGCCCGCTGCCGTCGCGCAGCAGCCTCAGCTGGCAAACCCCCTCGCCCAGCTGGTCGAGCAGGCTCGTTTCCAGCAAGGAAGGTGCGGCGTCCGGCCTCACGACTTGGTGTCTGCCTCGAGGAATTCGAGTGGCCAGACCTCGCCTTCCGCGCGGGCCGATTCGCGCTTGCGCAGGTCGACCCGGCGGATCTTGCCGGACAGGGTCTTGGGCAGCTCGTGGAACTCGATGCGGCGTATGCGCTTGTAGGGTGCCAGCCGCTCGCGGGCGAAGCCGAGGATGGACTGCGCCAGCGCGGCATCCGCGGTGTAGCCCGCGCGCAGCGTGACCAGGGCCTTGGGCACGCACAGGCGGACCGGGTCGGGGCAGGGGACCACCGCGGCCTCGGCCACGGCCTCGTGCTCGATCAGCACGCTCTCCAGCTCGAAGGGGCTGATGCGGTAGCCCGCGGCCTTGAAGACATCGTCCGAGCGGCCGACGTAGGTGATGTAGCCGTCGGCGTCGCGCACCGCCACATCGCCGGTTCGGTAGTGGCCGGCGCGCATGGCTTCGGCATTGCGCTCGCCGTCGCCCTGGTAGCCCATCATCAGGCCCAGCGGAGCGGGGGACAGGTCGAGGGCAATCTCGCCCTCCTCACCGGGCTGGTCATCGACATCCAGCAGCGCCACCCGGTAGCCCGGCAGCGGGCGGCCCATCGAGCCCGGCTTGACAGGCTGGCCCGGCGGGTTGCCGATCTGGGCGGTGGTCTCGGTCTGGCCGAAGCCGTCGCGGATCGTCAGGCCCCAGGCGCGGCGGACCTGGTCGATCACCTCCGGGTTCAGCGGCTCGCCCGCGCCCACCAGCTCGCGCAGCGCGACCGGGTAGGCTGCAAGGTCCTGCTGGATCAGCATGCGCCAGACGGTGGGTGGCCCGCACAGCGAGGTGACCTTGTGGCGGCACAGCACCTTCAGGACCTCGGGGGCGTCGAAGCGGGTGTAGTTGTAGATGAAGACCGTGGCGCCCGCGTTCCAGGGCGCGAAGAAGCAGCTCCAGGCATGCTTGGCCCAGCCCGGCGAGCTGATGTTCCAGTGCACATCGCCGGGCTGGAGGCCGATCCAGTACATGGTGGAGAGGTGGCCCACCGGGTAGCTCTGGTGGCTGTGCATCACCAGCTTGGGCTTGGAGGTCGTGCCCGAGGTGAAGTAGAGCAGCAACGGGTCGGTGGCGAGGGTGGGGCCGTCGGGCGTGAACTCGTCGCTGGCCTCATGCGACTGGGCGTAGTCCTGCCAGCCGGGCAGGCTGCCGCCCACGCTGATGCGCGAGTAGGCGCCGGGGAAGGCGGCGAACTTCTCCGCCGCGCCGAGGCTCACCACCACATGGGCGATGGCGCCGCGCTCGAAGCGGTCGCGCAGGTCGTCGGTGCTCACCAGGGGGGTGGTCGGCACGATCACCGCGCCGAGCTTCATGCATGCCAGCATCGATTCCCACAAGGCCACCTCGTTGGGCATCAGCAGCAACACCCGGTCGCCGCGCTGGACGCCCAGGCCACGGAAGAAATTGGCCACCTGGCTGGAGCGCTGCGACAGGCGGGCGAAGCTGAGCTGGTCCTCCCGCCCGGACTCGTCGACGATCCACAGCGCCGGCGTCTCGTTGCCACGGGCCATGGCGTCGAAGTGATCGAGCGCCCAATTGAAGTGGTCCAGCACCGGCCAGCGGAACTCGCGGCAGGCGGTATCAAAGTCCTCGCGGTGGGTCAGCAGGAAGTCGCGTGCCGCAAGAAAGGCCTGGACGCTGGCGTTGGTCGTGGGGACGGGGGTCGTCATGAGGCGGGGTCCATGGCAAGGGGAGGCGCAGGCGGCAAAGGCGGGCTTTAAGACGGCGCCTTGGCGGGAAGATCATAGCCCTGGGCCACCGCCCCGGACCTTGGGGCCGCCCCTGAGTCCGGGGCACCGAGACCACCGCGCTGGGGCCGCCGGCCGGGCGAGGGCGCTACAGTGGGTCCGCGTCGGGCTTGGCAGTGGGTGGCCCGTCGAACCTACTCCATCCTCCTCACGCCAAGGAACTTCCATGGTCTTGCTTGAATTCTCGATGGCCCCATTGGGTCAGGGCGAAAGCGTCAGTGCCCATGTTGCGCGCATCATCGATGTCATCGACAAGAGCGGCGTGCCCTACCAGCTCACCCCCATGGGCACCATCCTCGAGGGCGAATGGGCCGACGTGATGGGCGTGGTCACCGCCTGTTTCGAGACCCTCAAGACCGACTGTCCGCGCATCGGCATGGGCCTGAAGATCGACTACCGGGCCGGGCCGGCGAGCCGGTTGCGCTCCAAGACGGCGAAGGTCGAGGAGAGGCTGGGGCGCAAGCTCAGCACCTGAGGGTTCCGCAAGCCCCCAGCTCGCTGGGGCCTCGGGCTGCCACTGCCGAATCAGGGCACGGCCGCGAGCAGCAGGAAGATGCCGAACAGCATCAGGTGCACGCCACCTTGTAGCACGGTGGTGCGCCCGGTGGCAAAGGTCAGTGTGCTGACGAAGAGCGTCAGCAGAAGGATGACCATGGACTCCGACGGCACCCCGAGAGTCAGCGAGGTGCCCATGAGGATCGACACCACGCCGACGATGGGGATCGTCAGCCCGATGCTCGCCAGCACCGATCCCAGCGAGGCATTGAGGCTGGTCTGCAGGCGGTTGTGGCGGGCGGCCTTGACGGCGGTCACGCCCTCGGGCAGCAGCACCACCATGGCGATGACAACCCCCACCAAGGCCGCCGGCAGGCCGGCCCCCGAGATCACGGCCGCGATGGTGGGTGACAGCGCCTTGGCGAGCAGGATCACGATCGCCAGGCTCAGCACCAGCAGCACGGCGCTCACCAGCGTGCTGCGGGCGCTGGGCATCTCGCCGTGGAATTCGATGCCGTCGTCGATCAGGAAATGCTCGCGGTGGCGCACGGTCTGTACATAGACGAAGAGCGCGTAGAGCGCCAGCGACACGACGCTGACGAAGAGCAGCTGGTTTGCGGCCAGCATCGGTCCCAGGGTCGTCTGGGTGAAGTTCGGCAGCACCAGGGTGACGACCGCCAGCGTGGCGATCACGCTCAGGATGCTGGCGGCACCCTGGACCCGGAACTCCTGCTCGTAGTGGCGGGCCCCCCCCACGACGAGGCACAAACCGACGATGCCGTTGAGCACGATCATCACCACCGAGAACACCGTGTCACGCGCAACTTCCTGGCTGCCCTCGGCACCCGTCAGCATCATCGACAGGATCAGCCCGACCTCGAGAGTCGTGATGGCCAGCGCCAGCAGGATGGAGCCGAAGGGCTCGCCGATCCTCACCGCCAGCACCTCGGCATGGTGCACGGCGGCGAACACTGCGCCTCCCAGCAGAACCACGGCCAAGGCGATGAAGAGCCCGCTTGTGGGGGCCAGCAGCGCGAGGAGCGTGGCGGCGGCGAGCGCGGCACCCCCCAGGGGCGCAGCCCAATGCCACCAAGCGAGGCGGTTCCAGTCTTGATCGAGATTCATGATGAGGTGACCCTTTCGGTGGTGCGGGCGGGCGTGGCGGCGGAGTTCACGGCCTCGCGCGCCCGCTCGGCATAGCGGTTGAAACGCCAGGACGTGCCTTCCATGGTGATGCGCCGCCAGATGACGCGCTTTTCGCCGGGGCTCATCGCCGTCCAGTGCTGCACCTCGCCCTCGGTGCGTCCGCAGCCCTTGCAGAGGGCATCGCCCTGGCTGGTGGAGCAGATCGCGATGCAGGGCGTGTCGGGCAGGGTGTCGTACCAGGCCCCCCAGGCGGCCCGGGCCCTGGGCGGCATGGTGGTCTCGTCGCAGTCGCTCTCTCGGTAGTAGACGAGCAGGGCATAGACCTCCGCCAGCGCGCGCACCTCGGGGCAGGCGGTGATGCCATCGGGCGAGGGCGAACGCTCGCGCCACCAGTTGATGGCCGATTCGATGTCGGTGATGTGGATGCCGGCCATGCCCAGCTGCGCCGCGCGCCTCAGTCCTGCGCCGCGACCAGCGCCGCCAGCGCGGCCTCGACCGCGGCGCGGTCCACCCCCTCGGCCAGCGCCACCGGGGCCAAGTCGAGCACGGCGGCGCCCTCGGTCTTGAGCCGCTTGACCCAGCCGCCGGCCTCCCGACCGTCGCCCAGACCGCGGCTCTGCAACAACAGGCGGCCGTCGGCGGCGGCGAGCTTGAAGAAGAAGCGGCCGTCGTCCTCGCGGTATTGCTTGAAGCTCGGCAACGCGGCCTTGGCGGTCGATTCAACGCTCCTGAATGAAGGCGGCGCCGCCAGCATCGGCCGCAGCCCGACCGCGCGGCGCAGGCTGGCCAGGAAGGGCTGGGCCACGGCCCGGGCCTTGCGGGCACCCGCCTCGAGCACCTCCTCGATGCGCTCGGGGTGGGCCATCAGCTCGGCGTAGCGCTCGCGCATCGGGCCGACCTGCGACTCGACCAGGGCCACCAGCTGCTGCTTGGCCTCGCCCCAGCCCAGGCCGGCCTGCAGCGCGGTGCGGAAGGCGGCGCGCTGCGCGGGCGTGGCGAAGGCGTCATGGATCGTCACCAGAGGCGTGCCCTCGGCGTCCTTGGGCTCGCCGGGCAGGCGCGAGTCGGTGACGATGCGCGCCACGGCGGCCTGCAGGGCCTTGGGGCCGCCCTCGAACAGCGGGATGGTGTTGTCGTAGCTCTTGCTCATCTTGCGGCCGTCCAGCCCGGGCAGGGTGGCCACCGACTCCTCCACCTCGGCCTGCGGCAGCACGAAGAGGTCGTGACCCTGTCCGAACAGGTGGTTGAAGCGCTGCGCGATGTCGCGCGCCATCTCGATGTGTTGGACCTGGTCGCGGCCCACCGGCACGCGGTGGGCGTTGAAGAGCAGGATGTCGGCCGCCATCAGGATGGGGTAGCTGAAGAGCCCCATGGTGACGCCGGCATCGGTCTCCTCGCCCGCCGCCTCGTTCACATCGGTCGCGGCCTTGTAGGCATGGGCGCGGTTCATCAGGCCCTTGGCCGTGACGCAGGTGAGCAGCCAGGTGAGCTCGGGCGTCTCGGGGATGTCGCTCTGGCGGTAGAAGGCCACGCGGTGAGGGTCGAGCCCGGCGGCCAGCCAGGTGGCGGCAATCTCCAGGCGCGAGCGCTCGATCCGGTCAGGGTCGTCGCACTTGATCAGCGCGTGGTAATCGGCCAGGAAGAAGAAGCTCTGGACGTCCGGTTCCAGGCTGGCGGCGATGGCCGGGCGGATCGCGCCGACGTAGTTGCCCAGATGGGGCGTGCCGGTGGTGGTGATGCCGGTCAGGACGCGGAGTTTCATGAGGCGCTCATCACGGTCGAGAGGGAGGGAAGGACGCTGCGCATCAGGCTAAGCAGGGCGCGCACGATGGGCAGCATCCACCAGGTCGAGACGATTCCGGCGATGACGAGGCCGACCACGACGAAGAAGCCGAAGGGCTCGATCCGCGCCACTGGCCGGGCCAGTCCGGGCGGCAGCAGGCCGACCAGGATGCGCCCGCCGTCCAGCGGCGGCACCGGCAGCAGGTTGAAGGCAAACATCACCAGGTTGACCAGCACCCCCGCCCGGGCCATCAGCAGGAAGAAGGGCTCAGCCGTGCTCTCTGGCGCGGCGCTGGCCACCAGGGCGACCCCGGCCAGTGCCCAGGCCAGGGCCTGCGCGAGGTTGGCTGCCGGCCCGGCGAAGGCGACCCAGACCATGTCGCGCTTGGGATGGCGCAGCCGCCGCCAGTCCACCGGCACCGGCTTGGCATAGCCGAACACGAAGGCGCCTGCGGTGGCGAGGTAGAGCAGCAGCGGCATCGCCAGCGTGCCGACCGGGTCGATGTGGCGCAGCGGGTTGAGGGAGATGCGCCCGAGCGCGGCGGCGGTCGGGTCGCCGAAGTGGCGCGCCGCGTAGCCATGCGCCGCCTCGTGCAGGGTGATCGAGAACAGCACCGGCAGGGCGTAGACGAGCAGGGTGCGGATCAGGTCGGTGTCCATGGGAGGGCGGATTCTAGGAGCCCCGGGGGTTCGGAGCGTGCCCGAGGTGATCGTGTCGTGAGGGGGCGACCACCGCACCCGCTGGGCTCAGTCGCACCGGCCTGGAGCTCACCTGGGCCGGCCGGGGTCGGCTTGGAAGGCTCGGGTGGCGTGTCGGTGGGGCGCTCCCGCCCCTACACTGCGGCCCCATGAAGCGCATCGTGATCCTGATCTCGGGCCGCGGCTCCAACATGGTGTCGTTGGTCGAGGCCTGCGAGCGCGAGGGCTGGGCCGCGCGCATCGCGGCCGTGGTCAGCAACCGGCCCGAGGCGGGCGGGCTGACCTGGGCCGCCGGCCGCGGCATCGCCACCGCCGTGGTCGATCACCGGGCCCATGCCGGGCGCGACGCCTTCGATGCCGCACTGGCCGAGGCCATCGACGCCCACGCACCCGATCTGGTGGTGCTGGCCGGTTTCATGCGCATCCTCACACCGGCCTTCGTGGCGCACTTCGAGGGCCGGTTGCTCAACATCCACCCCTCGCTGTTGCCGGCATTCCCCGGCCTGCACACCCACGAGCGGGCGCTGCAGGCCGGCTGCAAGCTGGCCGGCGCCACCGTGCACTTCGTCACGGCCGAACTCGACCATGGCCCCATCGTCGCGCAGGCGGTGGTGCCGGTGCTGCCGCAGGACACGCCCGACGCGCTGGCTGCGCGGGTGCTGGCCCGCGAGCATGTGCTCTACCCGCTGGCGGTGCGCTGGTGGATCGAGGGTGCGCTGGAGATCGACCAAGGCATCGTGCGCCACCGCGACGGGGCGCCCCAGCTGCTCGGCTGAGGCCTTCTCAGCGCACCACCAGCACGGCGATCCGGCTGTGCGTGAGCACCTTCTGGGTCTCGCTGCCCAGCAGCAGTGCCTGCATGCCGCGCCGTCCGTGCGAGGCCATCACGATCAGGTCGCAGCCATGGCGGCTGGCGTGCTCGATGATCGCGACGTGCGGGTGGTCGGCCTCGACCGTCACCGCCTCGCAGTCCAGGCCCGCCTCCTTGCAGGCGCTCACCACCTTCTGCACGTTGCGCTGGGCCAGCTGCTCCTGGCTGTCGAGGAACTCCTGCGGCGGCACCGGCCGGATCTCGCTCAGCGCCGAGTAGGGGTAGGCCTCCTTGATGGTGATGGTGCTCAGCCGTGCACCCAGCGCCTTGGCCAGCCCGATCGCGGCGGAGCTGGCCTTGTCGGTGATGTCGCTGCCGTCGGTGGGTACGAGGATGTGCTTGTACATGTCCGTCTCCGTGGTTGAGGGGCCGCCCCAGGGGGCGTGCGGTGGTTGCGGGTGTGAATGGGGTCCCGGCGAGCTCCTTCGGTGTGGCGAGCCTACCGTCCGCCCTGCGGGGGGCGCTTGGCTTGGATCAAGTTTGCGGGGAATCAGCCCTTGTCGACAGCCCGGTCAGCCGCGGGCCACCGGCCGCGCCGGATCGGCGCACCACTCGCTCCAGGAACCCGGGTAGAGCGCGGCGCCGGGCAGCCCGGCGATCTCCATCGCCAGCAGGTTGTGGCAGGCGGAGACGCCCGAGCCGCATTGGTGCACCACGGCGGCGGCGGGGCGGTCTCCCAGCAGGGGCTCGAAGGCGGCGCGCAGCTGCGGCGCCGGCAGGAAGCGGCCGGTGGCATCGAGGTTGTCCTTGAAGGGGCGGTTCAGCGCGCCCGGGATGTGGCCGGCCACGGGGTCCAGCGGCTCCACCTCGCCGCGGAAGCGCTCCGGCGCCCGTGCATCGATCAGGCACAGGCGGCCCAGATCGCGCTGCAGGGCGTCGGCGTCGATCGAGCTCACGAGCGGATTGCCGGGGCGGTAAGCCCGTGGCGTGACCGGCCCGGCGGCGGTCTCGGTCGCGCCACCGGCCGCCAGCCAGGCGGACCAGCCGCCGTCCAGCACGGTGACCTCGAGGTGGCCCAGCCAGCGCAGCATCCACCAGGCCCGTGCGGCGTACATGCCGCCACTGCGGTCGTAGAGGACGACCGGCGTGGCCTCATCGACACCCAGGCGCCCGAGCGTGTTGGCGAAGGCCTCGCGGGCCGGCAGCGGGTGGCGGCCCCTGGGCCGGCCGGCCCTGGGCGCGGCGTGGTCGGCCAAGTCCCGGTTGAGGTCCAGGTACTGCGCACCGGGCAGGTGGCCGGCATCGAAGGCGCGCCGGCCGGCCTCAGGATCGGTCAGGTCGAAGGAGGCATCGAAGACGCGGGTCGGCTCGGCCGCAGCCAGGCGCTCCGCCAGCGCGGTGGCCGTGATCAGGGGGGTGGTCAGGGTCATCATCCGGCGGGGGCCATGCGGCGTCGGTACCACTCGTGGAAATGCTGCATGCCGTCCTCCATCGGGCTCTGGTAGGGGCCGGCCTCGTCGTCGCCGCGCCGCCACAGGGCTTCCCGGCCGGCGTCCATGCGCAGCGCGATCTCGTCGTCCTCCACGCAGGTCTCCATGTAGGCGGCCTGCTGCGCCTCGACGAAGTCGCGCTCGAAGGCGGCGATCTCCTCGGGGTAGAAGAACTCCACCACGTTGAGCGTGCGGCGCGGGCCCTGCGGGTAGAGGGTGGAGACCACCAGCACATGCGGATACCACTCCAGCATCACGGTGGGGTGGAGGGTGAGCCAGATCGCCCCGTGCCGCGGTGGCACGCCACCATGGGCGTCACGCCGGTGGTTCAGCAGCGCGGCATGCCAGCGCTGGTAGACCTCGGAGCCGGGCTTGCCCAGCGCCTCGCCCGCGTGGTGGGCCACGCCCACGGTCTGCACCGAGTACTCGCGCCCCATCTGCCAGCGCAGGTCGTCGCAGGTCACGAAGTTGCCCAGGCCGGGGTGGAAGGGCCCGACGTGGTAATCCTCCAGGTAGACCTCGATGAAGGTCTTCCAGTTGTAGTCGCACTGGTGCAGGTGCACGCGGTCGAGCACGTAGCCGCTGAAATCCAGCTCGGGGGGCAGAGCCAGCCCAGCCAGATCGGCGCTCACATCGGGTTGGCCCGGTCCGGCCTCGAACAGCAGGCCGTTCCAGTTCTGCACGGCGTAGTTGTTCAGGTGCAGGCAGGGGTCGTCGGGGAAGTGCGGTGCGCCAACCAGCTGGCCATGCAGGTCGTAGGTCCAGCGGTGCAGCGGACAGACGATGTGGCTCTTCGTGTTCCCGCGCCCGCGCAGCATCACGGCCTGACGGTGGCGGCAGACATTGGAGATCAGCTCGATGCCCTGGGCCGTGCGCACCAGCGCCCGCCCCTCGCCTTCCTGCGGCAGCGCGTGGTGGTCGCCGACCTCCGGCACCGCCAGCGCATGGCCGAGATAGCGGGGACCCCGCTGCAGGATGAGCGCCTGCTCGCGGCGGTGGATGGCCTCGTCGAAGTAGCCCGCCACCGGCAATTGCGCGGCGCTGCGCTCCAGGGCTTGGCGGGTGATGCTCAGGTCGGACATGATCGCGAACGGGACTCCGGTCACGCGAGCCCGGCACCGGTGCCCCGCGGGGATCCTCCGCTGCCGTGCCGGCGGGCGGTGCCCGGCGGGGTGAAAGCGAAGGAAGCAGAGTTTAGCGGTCTCCCTCCGAAGGGGGTTGCGGCCTGGCGGGGCTGGCGGTCAAATCGGACGCCGTGCACAGACGGTCTGCCCGTCTCTTGCAAGAAATCAATTAAGCTTTGAACGATGGTCAGGAAAGACAAGAACATGGCAGCCGCCGAGGTTGAGGCGCCGGCGATCGAGCCGGCCAGCTACGAGGACGCCTTGGCCGAGCTCGAGCGGCTGGTCGCCGCGATGGAGGGCGGGCAGCTGCCGCTGGAGCAGCTGCTCGGCGGCTACCGCCGCAGTGCCGAGCTGCTCGCCTACTGCCGGACCCGGCTGGAGGCGGTGGAGCAGCAGGTGCAGGTGCTCGAGGACGGGCGGCTCCGGTCGCTGGAGGGCGCCGCATGAGGGGCGATTTCGAGGCCTGGTCGCGGGAGAAGCTCACCGAGGTGGAATCGGCGCTCATGCGCTGGGTGCCCGAGCACGCGCCGGCTGGGTTGGGCGAGGCCATGCGCTACGGCGTGCTCGATGGCGGCAAGCGCCAGCGGCCCCTGCTGGCTTTGGCCGCTGCCGAGGCCGTGGGCGCATCGGTGGAGCCGCCCCGTGCCGAGGCCGCGCTGCGCACGGCCTGTGCGGTGGAGCTGATCCATGCCTACTCGCTGATCCACGACGACATGCCTTGCATGGACGACGACGTGCTGCGCCGCGGCAAGCCCACCGTCCATGTGCGCTACGGCCAGGCGCTGGCGATGCTCGCTGGCGACGCCATGCAGGCGCTCGCCTTCGAGGTGCTCACCCCCGAGGCGCCGGGCGTGCCCCTGGCGCTGCAGGCCCGGCTGTGCGGCATGCTGGCGCGCGCTGCCGGGCAGCATGGCATGGCCGGCGGGCAGGCCATCGATCTGGCCAGCATCGGCACCCCGCTGGACGAGAACGCGCTGCGCGACATGCACCGCCGCAAGACCGGTGCGCTGCTGCAGGCCAGCGTGATGATGGGCGCGGCCTGCGGCGAGGCTGGCCCGGCGGCCACCCAGGCCCTGTCCGATTACGGCGCGGCCCTGGGACTGGCCTTCCAGGTGGTCGACGACGTGCTCGACGCGACCCAGCTCTCGGCCACCCTCGGCAAGACCGCCGGCAAGGACGCCGACCACAACAAGCCCACCTATGTCACGGTGCTGGGCCTGGGCGCTGCGCGCGCCCAGGCCCAGGCGCTGCACGCCCAGGCCCATGAGGCCCTGGCCCGCAGCGGGCTGGCGGACACCGTCTGGCTGGCCGCGCTGGCCGACCGGGTCATCGAGCGCGACAACTGAGTCGCATGCCGCGCCCAACTGCAGCCCGTTGCCCCAGTCCCGCCCCTCCTTTCCCCTCGTCTCTCTACGCGCCGCCCTCTCTGCAGTCCCGGCCACAGCCCCAGAACAGCGGACAATCGCCCCATGAGTGCCTCCACCCTGCTTTCCGCCATCGAATCACCGGCCGATCTGCGCGGGCTCACGCGCTCCGAGCTCAAGCAGCTTGCCGTCGAGTTGCGCGAGCATGTGCTGACCAATGTGTCGGCCACCGGTGGGCACCTCTCGAGCAACCTGGGCACGGTGGAGCTGTCGATCGCGCTGCACTACGTGTTCAACACGCCGCACGACCGGCTGGTCTGGGATGTGGGCCACCAGACCTACCCCCACAAGATCCTGACCGGCCGCCGTGACCGCATGCCCTCGCTGCGCCAGCTCGGCGGCATCAGCGGTTTTCCGCGGCGCGACGAGAGCGAGTACGACAGCTTCGGCACCGCCCACTCGTCCACCTCCATTTCCGCGGCACTTGGCATGGCGCTGGCCGCCAAGATCAAGGGCGAGGACCGCAAGTCGGTGGCCATCATCGGCGACGGCGCCATGACCGCCGGCATGGCCTTCGAGGCCCTGAACAACGGCGGCGTGGCGGGCGCCGACATGCTGGTGGTGCTCAACGACAACGAGATGTCGATCTCGCCGCCGGTTGGTGCGCTGAATCGCTATTTCGCGCGGCTGATCTCGGGGCGCTTCTATTCCGCTGCCCGCGAGGGCGCCAAGAGCGTGCTGAAGAACGCCCCACCGCTGCTGGAGCTGGCGCGGCGCTTCGAGGAGCATGCCAAGGGCATGATCGCGCCCGGAACCATCTTCGAGGAGTTCGGCTTCAACTATGTCGGCCCCATCGACGGGCACGACCTCGACGCGCTGATCCCGACGATGGAGAACCTGCGCGATCGCAAGGGCCCGCAGTTCCTCCATGTGGTCACCAAGAAGGGCTACGGCTACGGCCTGGCCGAGGCCGACCCCGTGAAGTACCACGGCCCCACGCCCTTCAACCCGGCCGAGGGGCTGAAGAAATCCGCCTCCGGCAAGACCACCTTCACCCAGGTCTTCGGCACCTGGCTGTGCGACATGGCTGCGCAGGACAAGCGCCTGGTCGCGATCACGCCAGCGATGCGCGAAGGCTCGGGCATGGTCGAGTTCGAGCAGCGCTTCCCGGAGCGCTACTTCGACGTCGGCATCGCCGAGCAGCACGCGGTCACCTTCGCCGGGGGGCTGGCCTGCGAGGGGCTCAAGCCGGTGGTGGCGATCTACTCCACCTTCCTGCAGCGTGGTTACGACCAGCTGATCCACGACATCGCGATCCAGAACCTGCCGGTGGTGTTCGCACTCGACCGCGCGGGCGTGGTCGGTGCCGACGGCGCCACCCACAACGGCGCCTACGACATCGCCTTCATCCGCTGCATCCCCCAATGCAGCCTGATCGCCCCGGCCGACGAGAACGAATGCCGCCAGGCGCTGACCAGCGCCTTCGAGCAGGACCACCCGGTGGCCGTGCGCTATCCGCGTGGCGCTGGCGCCGGCGTGGCGATCGAGCCCGGCCTCACGCCCCTGCCCTGGGGCTGCGGCGAGGTTCGGCGTGAGGCCGGCCAGGGCGGGGCGGGCGGGCTGCGCATCGCCATCCTCGCCTTCGGCCCGCTGCTCCACGCGGCACTGGCGGCGGCCGAGAAGCTCGATGCCACGGTCGCCAACATGCGCTTCATCAAGCCGCTGGACACCGAACTCCTGCTGCGCCTGGCCCGCACCCACGACGCCTTCGTCACGGTCGAGGAGGGCTGCCTCATCGGTGGCGCCGGCAGCGCGGTGATGGAGGCGCTGCACGCCGCGGGCGTCAATCTGCCGGTGCTGCCGCTGGGCCTGCCCGATGAGCACCTCGAGCATGGTGATCCGGTCAAGCTGATGGCGATGCTGGGGCTGGACGCCGCCGGGATCGAGCAGAGCATCCTCAAGCGCTTCGGCGCCAAGCTCGATCTGGTCCACCCGGCGATGAGCGGCTGAGGAGGCCGCCCCGGGCTGCCGGTGACCGCCTGTCCCTGCAGGCCCCAGGCGCCCCGCTGGACTGCCCGCCCCCACGGGGTGATGCGATTTGACGCACACTGTCACCCCGCCCATCACCGAACGGAACGAGGGGCTTCAAGGTGCCCCTGATGCGATGAACGACCTGACCCGATTCCCCGCCGCCGGCCTCGCGGCCATGCCCGACACGCAAAGCGAGCGGGACGAGCGGCGCCTCGCCATCCAGCGGGTCGGCGTGAAGCAGCTGCGCTACCCGCTGCACGTGAGCGTGGGCGGCGTCACGGCCCCGACCGTGGCCACCTGGAGCCTGGATGTCGCGCTGCCGGCCGAGCAGAAGGGCACGCACATGTCGCGCTTCGTGGCCTGGCTGGAGACCCTGGCCGAGTCGGCCCGGCCGCTCGATGCCACCGCGTTGCGGCGCGAGCTCCCTGCCCTGCTCGAGCGCCTGCACGCGGCCGATGGCCGCATCGAGGCGCGCTTTCCCTTCTTCCTGCGCAAGAAAGCGCCGGTGTCGGGTGTGGCCAGCCTGCTCGATTACGAGGGCGCCTGGATCGCTGAGCGGCGCCGGGGTGTCAGCACTCTGTGGTGCGAGGTGGCGGTGCCGGTCAAGAGCCTGTGCCCCTGCTCCAAGGAGATTTCCGACTACGGCGCCCACAATCAGCGCTCGGTGGTGACGATCCGGGCCGAGCTGCTCGACGAGCCCGGCCACGGTGCCGGCTTCGAGACCCTGGTGCGGGTGGCCGAAGCCTCGGCCTCGAGCGAGATCTGGGGGCTGCTGAAGCGGGCCGACGAGAAGTGGATCACCGAGCGGGCCTACGACAACCCCAAGTTCGTCGAGGACTTGGTGCGCGACGTCGCCCTGGGACTGAACGCCACCCCGGGTGTCGGCCGTTACCACATCGAAGTCGAGAACTTCGAGTCGATTCACAACCACAGCGCCTTCGCGGTCATCGACCGCGATTGAGTCCGCGCAGCGGATCGCATGCGCCGGTGGGCATTCCTCACGGCTGGGCTCTGCCACCGACGCGCGGGTTGTCGTCCCAGAGCAAGAACGATGTCCGCAAATGACCATCCCAGTCACCCAGGTCGCCCTAAGCTTTGTCCCGGCGCCGCAGACACGCTGCGGCTGGAAGTGCCCCCTGGCGACTTTCCGTTGACTTGTCTCGCAGGAGAAAACCCATGACCCAGTCCGTCGCGATCGTGCCCCCCGAGGCGGTGACACCGGCGTGGATCACCGCGGCCCTCCTGGCCGGGGGG
>CAISYQ010000455.1 GCA_903889735.1 uncultured Methylibium sp. | reverse complement strand
CTGGAGGACTTCGCCACCCCCGAAGGCCACGGCATGCTCAAGGTCTGGATGAGCCACGGTGACAAGGTCACCGCGCTGCCGCCCGGCTTCAAGCTGATGGCCAGCACGCCGAGCTGCCCGATCGCCGGCATGGCCGACGAATTGCGCGGCGATTACGCGGTGCAGTTCCACCCCGAGGTCACCCACACCGTGCAGGGCCGGGCGCTGCTTGAGCGCTTCGTGCTTCAGATCGCCCAGGCTCGCCCCGACTGGGTCATGGGCGACTACGTGGCCGAGGCAGTGGCCCGTATCCGCGCCCAGGTGGGCGACGAGGAGGTGATCCTCGGCCTCTCGGGCGGTGTCGATTCCAGCGTGGCCGCCGCCCTGATCCACCGCGCCATCGGCGACCAGCTCACCTGCGTGTTCGTCGACCACGGCCTGCTGCGGCTCAACGAGGGCGCCATGGTGATGGACATGTTCGCCGGCCGCTTGCATGCCAAGGTGGTCCATGTCGATGCCAGCGACCAGTTCCTCGTCCATCTCCAGGGCGTCACCGACCCGGAGGCCAAGCGCAAGATCATCGGCCGCGAGTTCGTCGAGGTGTTCAAGGCCGAGGCCGCCAAGCTGAAGGCCGCCCAGGGCGAGGCTCACCGTGGCGGCGCCAAGTGGCTGGCGCAAGGCACCATCTACCCCGATGTCATCGAGTCCGGCGGCGCCAAGTCATCGACCGGCGCCAAGAAAGCCACCACCATCAAGAGCCACCACAACGTCGGCGGCCTGCCCGAGACGCTGGGCCTCAAGCTGCTGGAGCCGCTGCGCGAGCTCTTCAAGGACGAGGTCCGCGAACTCGGTGTGGCGCTCGGTCTGCCGCCCGACATGGTCTACCGCCATCCCTTCCCGGGGCCGGGCCTGGGCGTGCGCATCCTCGGCGAGGTGAGGAAGGACTACGCCGACCTGCTGCGCCGCGCTGACGCCATCTTCATCGAGGAACTGCGCAACACCATCGACCCGGCCACCGGCCGCAGCTGGTACGCGCTCACCAGCCAGGCCTTTGCGGTGTTCCTGCCGGTCAGGAGCGTGGGCGTGATGGGCGACGGCCGCACCTACGAGCATGTGGTGGCACTGCGCGCCGTGCAGACCAGCGACTTCATGACTGCCGACTGGGCTGAACTGCCTTACGCCCTGCTCAAGCGCACCAGCAGCCGCATCATCAACGAGGTCCGCGGCATCAATCGCGTGACCTACGACGTGTCGAGCAAGCCGCCGGCGACGATCGAGTGGGAATAGGGCGCGTCTCTCCTCCCCGGTGAACGCGGCGGGTTCAGGAGCGGGCAGGTGTTTTCCCAGGCGTGGTTATCGGCGCGTTCTACGGGTGGCTTGCAAGCGGGCAAACGCGTCGGCTCCCTCGGCTGTTCACGCCCTCGTCCAGAGGGCCCGCCCAGGGTTTCGGCGAGTGCCCAAGCGCACCGCGCTGAATTACATTGCCGAGCACGCCTGCCTACCGCAGCGCAAGCGCATCCGCACCCAGGAGACCCTGATCATGGCAACAGACCCAGCACGGCATGTCACCGATTTCTGCCACTCGCTGACGGGCGGCGACATGGCGCGCAGCTGCAGTTTCCTGGCGGCCGACGTCCACTATCACAACATGCCTTGGGCGCCGGTGACGGGGCATGAGGGGGTGCGCCAGGTGCTCGAACCGCTGCTGCAGGGCAGTGGGTGCGCGATGCAGATCATGGAGATCGAGCACACGGTCTGCAACGGCGAGGTGGTCATGAATGCCCGCCTGGAAACCTGGGAGCGCCAGGGCGTGCGCCTGGTGCTGCCGG
>CAISYQ010000454.1 GCA_903889735.1 uncultured Methylibium sp. | reverse complement strand
CGCCATCTTCTCACTCGGTGGCGTGAGCTTCGACGAAGAAAAGACTTCGATCGTCTCGCTGGGCAGCGTCGAATACATGCCGCTGTGGTTGCTTTACACAGGGGCCAGGTTTGGAGGTGAGGATCCGGAGGTTTTCTTCAAGAGCAAGCATCTCTCGGTCAACATCGTCGGGAGTGGCACCTTCGACTTGGCACAGAGCGTGCTGAAGTTGCACGGCATCGAGATCGAGCAGAACAAGAACCTGCGTGTGATGAGTTCGCGCGAGACCCTGGCCGATGTCTCGACTGGCAAGCTCGATGGCGCCTTCCTGCTGGGCACCACGGCCTCGAAAACCATCCAAACACTGCTGGCCGACCCCGGCATCAATGTCTTCGACTTCAAACTGGCGGGTGCCTATGTCAAGCACCTGCCCTATCTCAGGACAATCGATCTGCCGCGTGGTGCCATGGACGTCAGGAACATGGTCCCGCCGCAGGACCTGAAGTTGATTGCGACGACCGCCACCCTGCTCACGGATGACCGCATGCACCCGGCCCTGCAGCACCTGTTCCTGGCCGCGACCCAGGAAATCAGCCGCACCGACACCGACCCCCTGAGCAGCCCCGGCAGCTTCCCCGCCTTCATGGACCGCTCGGAGCGCCTCAGCGAGGTGGCCGCGCGCTACTTCGAAAAGGGTCCGCCGTCCCTGACCGGGCGCGTGCCTTTCTGGGTCGCCACCTTCTTCGACCGGGTCTGGCTGCTGCTGCTGACCAGCGTTGCCATCGTCTACCCGCTCACGAAGATGACGCCCAGCTACCGCAAGGTCTACAGCCAGCTGTGCATGACCGACACCTACACCGAGCTCGACAGGATCAACGCGCGCTTGAGCGCTGCCACGACATCCTTGGATCTGCCTCCCGTGCTCGAGATGCTGTCGCTTCTGGAGGCCCGCATCCAGAAGCTGTGGATCCCGCAGAGCATGAAGAACGACTACTACCTGCTGGAGAACGCGCTCGAGATCGTGCGAAAGAAAGCAATGCGGCGGCGCTTCAGCTTGGAGGCATCCGCCACGGCGCCGCCGTCCCGTGCGAGCGACGAGCCCGCCGACGAACTCGCCTGATCAGCTGCACTCGCGCCAGCGGGCCATCAGGCAGGTGATGTCGTCACTTTGCGGCCCACCGTCCTCGAAGGACTTCACCTGGGCCTGGACGCGGCCCGGGAAGTCCTCGACCGGGTACTCGCGGATCTGCGCGAGGAGGGCCTCCAGTCGCTCCTCTCCGAACATCTGCGCCTTCGGGTCGAAGGCTTCCGTGACACCGTCGGTGTACATGAAGAGGCCGTCGCCCGGGGCCAGCACCAGGCGGGCCTCCTCGAACTCGACGCCCTCCAGGATCGCCAGCGCCATGCCCTCGGTCGCGGGGATGGCCTCGATGGCGCCGTTGCCGCGCAGCACATAGGGCAGGTTGTGACCGGCGTTGGCATAGACCGCCGTGCCGTCCCGGGTGTCGATCACGATGTAGAAGAGCGTGACAAACATCATCTGCTCGTTGTCGACGGCCAGCAGGTCGTTGAGCCGCGACAGGCAATCGGCCGGGCTGTCGCTGAAGCGGGCCACCGCACGCAGCAGCGTGCGCGACACCGCCATGAACAAGGCCGCAGGCACGCCCTTGCCAGAGACGTCGGCCACCGTGATCGCGATGCGGTGCTCGTCGATCTCGAAGTGATCGTAGAAGTCGCCGCCGATCTGCTTGGCCGGCGTCATGGTGGCGTGGATTGCCAGTCCGCCGCGTTCCTGAAAGCTGCGCGGCAGGATCGCCATCTGCATCTTGCGGGCGATCTCGAGCTCCTGCTGGAGGGCGATGAGCTGCGTCTTCACGCGCAAGGCCTCGCGCAGCTCCACCACCATCGATGACAGGCTCTGGTGCTGCTCGATGATACGGCCGGTGAGCTCGCCCATCACCCGGGCGAGGCGGCGCAGGGCGCCGTCCTCGCGCATGTCGGCGCCCGCGCCAGGCGCCGAGTTCGGGGCGGGCAAGGCCTGCAGGACATCGTCGGGAGCGCTCGACCCGGTCGCCTTCGCCAGGGTCAGGAGCTCGCGCTGGATCACCGATTCCTGCCGTCGCCGCACGCGATCCCGCAGGGACCGCGTGGCTGCCAATGAGAGGGCGTCTCGCCGAAACACCGTCACGGCCTCACCAATGCGTCCGATCTCGTCGCGGCCATGGGCCTCGATCCTTACGCTGGCATCGCCTCGGGACAAGGCCTGCAGTGCGTCGATGGCGGACTGTAGGGGCCGAAAGCTCCGCCAAAGGTAGATGTTGAGGGCGGCAATGCCGGCGAGGGCCAGCGCCAGTGCCCCGCCGCCGGCCCAGCGGCTCAGCAGCCGGCGTGTGGACTGGCTGGCGGTCACGTCGGCCAACATCACCAATGCGCCGGCAGATCCGCCGGCGATGTCGGCCACGGGCACGCTGGCCACTGAGAAGATGCGGTCTTCCAGCTCGAGCTCATCGAAGCTTGCCAAGCGTGCTGAAGGCCTCAACCCTGCACGCTGCCACAGCGCCGCGTCGGTGGTGGTCAGCAGGTTGCCCCTCAGACCGATGAGGGAGGCCGAGCCGCCCAGCCGGTGGGCCATCCGCTCCATCGCCGCCAGGGCACTGCGGCCGACCACCAACACCGCCCTGCGTCCGTTCAACGTCCAGGGTCGTGCGGCCAGCAGGTAGGGCCGGCCGGTCGCGCTTTGCCTCAGCCCGCCGATCTCGGCCCCGGCGAGCACGCGGTCGAAGGACGCCGCATCCAGGATCTGCGTGCCCGGCGCGAGGCCGGCGGCGAAGAGACTGTCCCGGTCTGCTGCGAAGACGGCGACCATCGAGAGGGACCGGTCGGCCGCGTCCACATCGATGCCGTTGGCCTGCAGGACCTTGCGAGCGCTTGGGGTGTCTGCGGCGGCGACCGCAGCCTGGAACTCTGCGAGATTCGCGACCGTGTTCAAGGCCCTCAAGAGCTGGCTAGCCTCGACGCCGGTGGTTTCATTCCACAGGGCGGCCTGTCCCGCCAGGGCGGTTTCGGCCAGGCGTTGTTCCATGATCTTCGCCTGCAGGACGCCCCCGCCCGCCAGCACCAATGTCAGGGCCGCAAATCCGCCGGCCATGATGATCGAGAGCCTTGTGCGCAACAGCATCAGGGCGCTCCCTGGTCCAGCGATCGGCGCATCCGCTCTCGCAGACGCTCGATCTCCGGCGCATGCCGGCCCTCGAAGTCCACCGCGAGCAGCTCTTGCGCCAGCGCCTCGAAAGCCACCCGTTTGGCCTGGACCTGGGCATCCCCTTCGGCCAGGGCCTGCAGTGCCGCGTCGACAGGGTCCCGACCCGTTTTTTTCTGGGTTTCTGGGCTGGGCTGGTTTCCCTGGGCCAGCGGTCGGTCTGGTTCGGTGGCCCAGTTCAAAGGGCTGCGCAGCCCGTCGATCAGGCGCCGCCGCCGGCGCTCGAGGTCGGCGCCAGGTCCGACAGCTGCCCAGGCTGCGGCCGCGGCCGCGAGGCAGAGCACCGCGGCGAAAAACAGCCACCGCCAGACCGCGAGGGAAGCAGCAAGCGTGCGCGGCGCCACCCCCACGCGCACCTGGCCCAGCGTCTGACCCTGGAAAACGATGGGCAGGTCGGCCAGGATCTCGTTCGGTGTAGGTGGAAGACCGACTCGGTGGATGACCCGGCCCTGCACGCCACTCAGCTCGATGTGCGTCAGGCCGGGCGTGTCGGCCAGCACGCGCAGCAGGTAGGCGTCGGTGCCGCGGAGCGCCTCGAGAGGGATTCCATAGGGAAGCGCCCGGTCGAACTGGGCGGCGACGGTGCGCGCGACCGTCTCGCCCAGGATCTGCATGTCCTGCCGCGATGCGCGGGCGGCTTCGGCCACCAGCGACTCCATCAACCAGCCGCCGCCTCCCCCGCCGAACACCAGGGTGGCGGCGAACACGAGTCCCGCGCACTGGCGGCGCGTGCGGTGCGACGGCGGGTCGGCGCGTTCAGCTGGCATCGTCCAACGCCCGCAGTGCGGCCAGGCCCTCGTCGATCTCGCGCTCGGCCCGTTGCCAGGCTTGGTGGCGGTTGCCGGCCTCGTGCGCGAGCTGCGTCGCCGGCGCGGCAGGTCCGGCCGCGGGAGCCGCTTCGCGCAGCGCGTCGGCCAAGCCGCGCCATGGGTTTGAGCCTTTCGTGGCGATTCCCGCCACGGCGGCACCCGTCAACAACAGGCAGGCCAGCAGCAGCGCCGCCTGGCTCTGGCGGTCGGAGGAGGGCTGCAGGGAGACCCAAGCCGACAGGGCCGTGGGCGCGAGCGGCTTGGCCAAGGTCACGGCCACGCCCAAGGCCGGCTGACCGAGGTCGTCCTCGACGCGCATGCCGACCGTGCGCTCGCTGGGGCCCTCGAGCTGCCAGACCCCCGGGCGGGCGAGCGGCTCCAGCCAGGCCGGCGCCACCTGCAGGCCGATTGCGCTGCGGTCGGTGCTGTAAAGCAGCCGGCCATCCAGGGCATACAGGTCGATGCCGAGGATGGCGGGCACGCTGGCCTTCTCGCGCTCGATCAGCGGCTGCAGGGTTTCGAGCTGGTCGACCGTCAGGCCAATGGTCAGGCGCGACTGGGCGCTGTGCTGCAGTTTGCTCACCAGGTGCTGGTCGCTCGCCTGGACCAGCGCCTGGCGCAGGTCCTCGCCGGCCCGCAGGCCGCAGAAGACCGCCATCGCCAGCAGGGCTCCTGCCGCCAGCATGGCGATGCCTGCCAGGCGCCAGCGCGTCGTCATGGGGCGCCCCCGCAGGGACTGTCCGCCCATGGGGTGACCGCGCACCCCGGCGGCGTCGGCGACGACGGCATCAAGATGTCGGCCTCCCGGGGGCCGCCTGATCGACGAACTCGGCCTGGTTCAGCATCTCGATCGGCGGGTACAAGCCGCCCAGCGAGCGCGCCACGTCCATGTTCACCATCAGCGAGAAGCGCTTGAGCGTCTCGATCGGCAAGTCCGACGCCGGCCGGCCCTTCACCAGGATCTCGATCGCCTTGGCTGCGGCCAGTTGACCGACCGAGGTGTAGCGGCAGACCAGGCCGACCAGCGCGCCCCCCGAGCGCACCGCCAGCTCCGTGGAGCCGAAGGTGGGCAGCTGCTGCGCCAGCGCCGCCGGCGCGACGCGGGGGAAGAGACTGCCCAGAAACGTGTCGGGCGGCAGGTAGAGCCACTGGGCGCCCTCGCGTCGCAGATCGGCGACCATGTCCTCGATGCCGTCGGCCAAGGGGTGGCCGGCCGCACTGAGGCGCAGCGGCCTTTCGATCAGCTGCGTGCCGGACTGGCGGGCGAACTCGCGGACCTCGCCGACCGCCACCATCGAATTGGGCTCCGTCGGGGTATAGATCAGGCCGAAGCGCGTGAACGGCAGGTAGGACTGCATGGTGCGCAACTGGACCTCGGTCGGCACCACATGCACGACGCCGGTGAGCGGGCGTCCATGCCCCGCCAGGCGGGGAACGATGCGCGCCTGGACCGGCAAGGCAACCGGTGCGAACACCACCGGAACGCCCGAGAGCGCATGGCGGGCTGGGGCGTCGTGGGTTCCCGTCACCGCCAGCGTCACACCCGTGCCCCAGGTGGTGATGAGGTCAGGCTGGAAGGCGGCTTCCTCCCTCAGGATGGCGGCCACCTTGCTCACGTCTTGTCGGGTGTCCCGCGCCCGGATCTCCACCGCGACACCGGCACTGGCCAGATGGCTCCGGAACCCGCGCTCGATGTCTGTCTCGCCCCGGAAGGTGATCATCAGGATGCGATAGGGCCGCCCTGGTGAGGCGGGCTGCGCGAATCCCTGGGCCGCGGCTGCCGCCGAGAGGCCGGCCAGTCCGTGCCCGATGAATTGGCGGCGATCCATGCGGAAGTGGGGTGGGCTTGCGCGTCCGCGGGGGCGGGCGCTGGCGCTCAGGCGAGCGCCTTGCTCAAGGAAACACGGTTCCACTCACCGTCCCTGCGGTAACGCACACTGTCCATCATCGTGCGGATCAGGTGGACGCCCAGACCGCCAATGGCGCGGTCCTCGATGGCCGCATCGAGGTCCGGGGGCGGCTGCTGCAGCGGATCGAAGGCGATGCCGGTGTCGGAGATCTCCATCGTCAAGTCCCGGCCTTCTTGCCGTAGGTGGACGACGATGCGCGCCGGCTGCTCGGGCCTGGAGCCATGGGAGATCACGTTCATGATGAGCTCCTCGAGCACGAGCCTGATGTGGAACAAGGCTTCCTCGCCCCAGCCCATCCGGCCAGCGAATTCGCTCACGGCCTGGTCGACTCTTTGCAGGTCGGCCAGGCTTGGCTGAAGCTCGATCGTGAATTCAGCCGACATGGGATCTCATGGGTATTTGGGGCGCTGCAGACCGGATCGATTCAGCGGAATCCTCGGCAGTCATGGGCAGCGGGGCGGTGGCATGGATGGTATGTCAAAGCCCTTCCCCAGAGGTCTGGGATCGCTGACGCGCGCGCGGTGGCGGATCGTGGATCCTGACCCGGCCCGGGCCCATCCCGTAACATCGACTCACAGGACTCTTGAAGGCTCGAATGATCACTCTCGCAGAAGAACTCGTGCTGCTCGCCGTGGAGGATGACGGGCGGATCGCCTACACGGCGGGATTGCCAGGCTTCGGCATGGCGGTGATCGGCGCCTGCCTGGTAGGGCTCAGCGAGGCCGGTCGCCTCGACGCCGATCTCCGGGAGATCAGGGTGGTCTCGGCCACACCGACAGGGGTGCCGGTGCTCGACAAGGTGCTGAGCCTCGTGGTCGCCGGCCCGCGGCTCGCGATCGAGCCTTGGGTGCTGGAGTTGCGCGATCATGCCCATGAACTGGTGGGACTCACGCTGGGCGAGCTGGTCAGGCGGGGGATCCTGCAGCAGTCCGAGGCGCGTTTCCTGTGGGTGCTGAAATCCCGGCGCTATCCGGTCGTCGACGGGCGCGAGCAGAAGGAAGCCAAGCTGCGCATCCTCTCGACCTTGCTGGGCGAGGACCTGCCCACACCGCACGACACGGCCTTGATCGGGCTGGCGCGAGCCGCTGGACTGTTGGCGGGCTTCATCTCTGCGGCCGAGATCGCCCGGCTCGAGAGCCGCATCGACGAGGTCGGCGGCATCGATTTGCTGGTCCGCGGCGTGGAAGACGCCATCCGCGCTGACAACGCGGCGCGGGCGCAGATCTACATGCACCCGGTCTGCTGACCGCTGCACACCCTCCAAGGATGACCGAATGAACCCCAGCATCGAACAACAAGACGGCCTGACGCTCGTGCGGGCCGCGGGCCACATCGACTTCGAGGGCTCCGCGGCCTTCCAGGGCCTGCTCGACCAGGCCATGGCCCAGACCACCCAGAGGCCGGCCAGCTTGGTCATTGACTGCGCGGCCGTGGACTACGTGTCCAGCGCTGGGCTGCGGGTCTTCCTCATGACCGCCCGCGCTGCCAAGCAGGCGGGTGTCGGCTTCGTGGTCTGTGCGCTGCGACCCGCGGTCCGGGAGGTTTTCGATGTCAGCGGGTTCAGCCGCATCATCGATATTCGCCTCGATACCGCCGCCGCGGGGGTACCGCCTCGCGCTTGAGTCCGGCACGGATGGGTTCGCCGGGGCAAGCCCGGCCACAGGGTTGATCGGCCGGCGGCTGCGCGGCGAGGGTGTCCTCAGCCGTCGGCGTTGATCCGCTGGATCAGCGTCTGCAGCACGGCGTCGGCCTGGTCGTTGTCGATCTGGCAGGTGCCCGCGGCCTGGTGACCGCCGCCACCGAATTCCAGCATCAGGTGGCCGACATGGGTCTTGCTGCTGCGATCGAGGATGGACTTGCCAGTGGCGAACACCGTGTTCTGCCGCTGCACACCCCAGATCCGGTGGATCGAGATGTTGGCGGTCGGGAACAGCGCGTAGATCATGAAGCGGTTGACCGCCCAGAGGGTTTCCTCGTGGCGCAGGTCGAGCACCACCAGATTGCCGTGTTGCCGGCCGCAGCGCAGGATCTGTTCCTTGGCGCGCTGGGCATGGTCGAGGTAGAGCGTCACGCGCTCCTGCACGTCGGGCAAGGCCAGCAGTTCGTCGATGCCCTGGTCGCGGCAATGCTGAATGAGGTCCATCATCAGCTGGTAGTTGCTGACGCGGAAGTCGCGAAAGCGCCCCAGACCCGTGCGGGAGTCCATCAGGTAGTTCAGCAGGGTCCAGCCCTGCGGATCCAGGATGTCTTCGCGCGAGTACTGGGCCGAGTCGGCCTGATCCACCGCTGTCATCATCTCTTCGGTGATGCGGGGGAAGGTCGCCTTGCCACCGTAGTGCTTGTAGACCACCCGTGCCGCCGAGGGGGCTTCGGCCTCGATGATGTGGTTGGGACGGATCTCGGTGTTGCGCAGCGTTTCCGAATCATGGTGATCGAACGCCAGACCCACGCCCGGCACATAGGGCAGGTTGGTCGTGATGTCCCGGGCCGTGACGGCGATCTTGCCCTCCTGCATGTCCTTGGGGTGGACGAACAGGATGTCGTCGATCAGGTCGAGTTCATTGAGCAGCACGGCGCATACCAGGCCGTCGAAATCGCTGCGGGTGACGAGTCTGTATTTGGTCTGGCTCATGGTGTCTTCAGGCTGAAGCGGTGCGGACCCCTCGGGCATGGCGGCGATGGCTGGCGGCTGCCGCAGCCGCGCGCGAACCGCGATCGATCTCGTGAGGGGGGTCCAGTCTAGTGTGGAAGCGCCACCTGCGAAAGACGGGTGTGCATGAAAACAGCGGGCGCGGGCGACGGCTGGTCGGAACAGCGTCGCCTATTTCAGGATGCTCAGCAGGTTGGAGAAGCTGTCGGTCCAGGGCCGGAATCCCGGGGTGGGCCGCAGAGGCTGGCCGCCTTGCAGGGTGGCTGGCAGCTGCGCGGCGCGTTCGGCCGACATCACCAGGACCCAGGAGGAGCGCCGGCAGAGATCGGCATCACCTTCCGAGGTCACGTCGTAGAGCAGGGCGGTCTTGCCGTGATGGTGCGCGGCGGCTGCGATCACCGGGCGCATGTCGAGGTAGCGGTTGGTGATGTGCACCGCCAGCAGGCCGTCAGGCCGCAGGTGGCCGAGGTAGGTCTTCATCGCTTCCAGGGTCAGCAGGTGGGTCGGGACCGAATCGCCCGAGAAGGCGTCCATGGCGAGCAGGTCGAACTGCTGGGGCGGCTCGCGCTCCAGCATCAGCCGGCCGTCGCCCAGCACCGGCACGATGCGGGCGGGGGTGTCGGCCAGGTAGCTGAATTCGCTGCGGGCCAGGTCCAGCACCTGCTCGTTGATCTCGTAGATGCGCATCTCGTCGCCTGAGCGGCCATAGACCGCCAGGGTGCCGGTGCCGAGCCCGACCACGCCGAGCTTGAGCGGCCGTCCTGTGTCCAGGCTCTGGAGGGCGCGACCGACGCCGGACCGGTCGCAGTAGTAGGCGGTGGCCTTCTGGCGCAGCGCGGCATCAAGGTACTGCTCGCCGTGGTTGACGCTACCGTGGCGCATGACGCGCCGGATGCCGAGCGCCCCATCGTCCACGTCCGCCACGCGCAGTTGGCTGTAGAAATTGCGCACCACCTGACGGTAGCCCTCGACTTCCTCCAGGGAACTGGTGCCGAGCCGCGCGCCGTAGCCCAGCAGCGCCGCGAGCAGCAGGCCGCGCCAGACCGGCCGGAGCTCGCGCCAGAGCACGGCCACCACCAGCAGGGCGCACAGGAAGAGGCCGATCGGCAGCTCGAAGTAGCCCTTGAACACGGCGGGCGCCACCAGCCCGACCAGCACCCCGCCCAGCGCCCCCCCGACTGAGAGCATCAGGTAGAAGAGCGTCAGGTGGCGCACCGGCGGCCGGCGCCGCACGAGTTCGCCATGGCAGACCATGCAGAAGACGAACAACGCGGCACTGAGCAGGCCCACCAGCAGGGGCACGCCCAAGCCACCTTCGAGCGCCCGGTCGACCGCCAGGAAAGCCAGGGGCAGGGCGACCAGGAAGGCCGGGCGCACGTAGTAGCGCGGCGCATCGAAGCACAGGATGAAGCTCAGCAGGTAGATGCTCAGCGGCAGCACCCACAGGAAGGGCACCGGCGCCACGTCCTGGGTCAGGTGGCGGGTGATCGCCAGGAGCAGGATCGAGGCCGAGGCCGACAGGCCGATCCACAACAGGCATTCGCGCCAGCCGGGGTGCGCCACCGGGGTTGGGTCGACGGGGCGTTCCACCTCGGCCTGCGCCATGCGGCGGTGCGCGTACAGCGCCGTGCCCAGGCAGGCCAGCACGAAGGCGGCGTAGCCTGCCGACCACAACCGGGCCTGGGTCTCCACCGGCAGCGCCGGCTCCACCAGCACGGGGTAGGACAGCAGGGCCAGCATCGAGGCCAGGTTGGACAGGGCATAGAGCCGGTAGGGCTTGGCGCTGGCCGCCGCACCCGTGGACATCGAGCGCGCGAACCAGGCCTGCATCAAGGGCCCGGTGGTCGACAGCAGCAGGTAGGGCGCTCCCACGGCCGTGGCCAGCACTGCCAGCACGCTCCAGCTCGGGTGGGCGAGGGCGGCGCCTTTCCAGGACGGATCGGCCGCCACCGGCAGCATCGCCAGGCTCAGCAGCAGCAGGGCGCCGTGCACCATCACCTGGCGGCGCGGCGCCAGCTTCTCATGCAGCCAGTGCACATAGGCATAGCCCAACAGCAGTTCGGCCTGGAAGAACACGATGCAGATGCTCCAGACCGAGGACGAGCCGCCGAACCAGGGCAGGATCATCTTGGCCACGATGGGCTGGATCTGGAAGAGCAGGAAGGCGGAGAGGAAGACGGTGGTGGCGAACAACGGCATGGACGTCAGGGGTCAGGTCGGTGGGGGACGCTGACCTCGGCGCGAGGGTGCAGGCGGTTCCTGGGGGTGGGCGCGCCGCGAGCGGCGGCTGTCACGGATCTGTCGCGGGAGCGTTCTACCATTCGATGATCATCGAAATGATCCCGTCGGCGGGGTCGGCTTGAACTTCCGGACGGGTGGATTATGAGAGTTGGCATCAACGGCATGGGCCGCATCGGTCGTCTGGCGCTGCGCGCTGCCCTGGGCGCGGCCGAGCGGCCGGCGGACGACCCCCGCGCGGGCAACCGGCTGGAGGTGGTGCACCTCAACGAGCTCAAGGGCGGCGCGGCCGCCACCGCCCACCTGCTGGCCTTCGACAGCGTGCAGGGCCGCTGGCGGGCCGAGATCGCGGCCGAGGGCGAGGACGCGGTGCGCATCGATGGCCGCCGGCTCGCCTTCTCCTCGCACGCCAGCGCCGCCGAGATCCCCTGGGGCGAGCTGGGCGTGGAGCTGGTGCTGGAATGCACCGGCCGCTTCCTCACGCCCGAGACCCTGCAGGGTCACCTGGACCGCGGCGCCAAGCGGGTGATCGTCGCCGCGCCGGTGAAGGTGGGCGGGGTGCTCAACATCGTGGTCGGCGTCAATGACCACCTCTACGATCCGGCGCTGCACCGCATCGTGACCGCGGCCTCCTGCACCACCAACTGCCTCGCGCCGGTGGTGAAGGTGGTGCACGAGGCCCTGGGCATCCGCCACGGCCAGATCACCACCATCCACGACCCGACCAACACCAACCTGGTGGTCGATGCGCCGCACAAGGATCTGCGCCGTGCCCGCAGCGCGATGCTGAGCCTGGCGCCCACGACCACCGGCAGCGCCACCGCCATTGCGCTGATCTACCCCGAGCTCAAGGGCAAGCTCGACGGCCATGCGGGGCGGGCGCCGGTGCTCACTGCCTCGCTGACCGACTGTGTCTTCGAGCTGCAGCGCGAGACCAGCGCCGCCGAGGTCAACCAACTCTTCGCCGCCGCCGCCCGCGGCCCGCTGGCCGGCATCCTGGG
>CAISYQ010000453.1 GCA_903889735.1 uncultured Methylibium sp. | reverse complement strand
TCTGAGCCGCCCCCTGAATCCACGGCTGGACCCGCGCTGACGTTGACACCGACGCCCATTCGGGAAGCTTTGAAAACCCCCCTCGCAAACCTGCTTGCGTGGATCTTCACCGGAGACGACACCGGCGTGAGCGGATCTTGATCCCCATCCACACGCCCCGAAATGTCGACCCGGAGGCATCGCGCCCCGGGGCAGGACTTGGTGGTTCCGTCAAGTCGGCCAGTCGCGCGGCCTCAAGACCCCGTCATCAGAAGCGGTGCCGCAGGCTGACCGCGAGGTTCTCGGCATCGTGGCCGGCTGACGAGGTCACGCCGCCGAAGAAGCCGCCACCGCCGGGTGCGACCTGGGCGCGCGGGTCGTTCACGAACTTGGTGGCGACGAAGTTGACGTCGGTGCGCTTGGAGAAGGCGTAGGTGTAGACGGCGCCGTAGGACTGCACGTCGGCATTTGCCACGGTGCGGTCATCGAAGCTGTTGTAGGCGACGGTGACAGTGTTGGCGCCGAAGCCGATGCGGTAACCGATGTGGTACAGCCGTGCATCCTGCCGCAGGGCACTCTCGAAGGCGTTGCCGATCAGGGTGGCCAGGGGCGCCAGGCTGGCGCTCTGGGCCACCAGACTGGCGCGGACGGTGTCAGCCACGCCCGGGTTGTCATCCTTGACGGACAGTGCCATCGAGGACAACCGCCCTGGGCCGACATCCACCGAGGCGCCGAGGATCAGGTTGGTCAGGGACTTGTCGCCCGCGGCATTGTTGTTGGTCGCATAGGCGGCGCCGAAGGCATAGCCCTCGCCCTTGTAGTAGGCGTTGGCGCTGACATGGTTGCCGCTGGAGGTGGAGCCTGCGGTCTCGCCAAAGGCATAGGTCAGCGTGGCGGTGATGCCGTCCTTCTGGATGCGGTAGGCCACCGCGTTGTTCCGGCGGATGTCCACGGCCTGCGGCAGCGTGGCGATCTGGGCGGCGGAGAGGCTGGACTCGGTGGCGGTGGAGTCGAACACGTAGAACATCTCGTAGGTCGGCGTGTACATGCGGCCGCCGAGGACAGCACCCACCGGCGTGACGAGCCCGACGAAAGCCTGGCGGTCGAACAGGGCGCCGTTGAGGTTCACGCCGATCTGGCTGCCCAGACTGTTGGCCACTGCGTTCACGAGAGTCTGGGTGTTCAGCCCGGGCGCCAGGGTCAGCGAGGGAAGACCCAGGAACTGCAGGTCGGTGAAGCGGTCTGGCACCTGGTTGCCCGAGGCCGCTCGGTTGGAGTTCGATCCGGTGTCGGCCTCGAAACGGCCCTCGAGCGTGAAGACCGTGCGGTAGCCCCCGCCGAGGTCCTCATTGCCCTTGAACCCCCAGCGCGAACCTTCCATGACGCCGCTGGACAGGCGCGTCTTGGCCGCGTCCTGGCCGTTGACATAGTTCACGCCGGCATCGACCAGGCCATAGACCGTGACGCTGTTCTGGGCCTGGGCGCCGCCAGCGACCGCTGCCAGGGCCAGGGCGAGGGAGAAAGGAAGCGAGCGGGGGGTGGTGTTCATGGTCTGTCTCCAGCGGTTCTCAGGGTGCGCCGCCCGGTGGCGTGAGGTGGATCGCGGGCGGCCTGACGGGGTACGGTACGGTCGCGATTCGGTGGCGATTTCGGTGGCGATTCGGTGGCGGCTTGGTTGTGGTTGGGTCGCGGTGGGGTCACCAGTCGGCAACGCTCGGGCCCGATTTGACCAATATTTGCATTTTCTCAATCTCGCATCCTAGCCATCCCTGGGCCCCGCCGACACCGGGGCAATTCCGGGGGCGCCGCCCTGTTGCGATTTGTTGACAGGGGTCCTCGTTGGCGGGACCCGGGCCCCGGCAGCGCCGGTTGGACCGTGGTCCGCCGCTTCAGGCCTCGCCGGCGAACACCGATCGGCCCGTCAGGCGCCGGTGCTCGCGCAGGGCAAAACGGTCGGTCATGCCGGCCACATAGTCGGCAATGCTGCGGTGGCGCGGCAGCCCGGGGCGGGCGGCCGGCAGCTCGGCGGCGCCGCCCAGGTAGGCCGCGAACAGATCGGCCACCACCTGCTGCGCCAGGCTGGTGCTGGCCATCACCTGGGGGTGGCGGTAGAGCCGGCCGTGCAGGAAGCGCTTGAGTTGCGTGCTCTCGGCGCGCATGGTCGGGCTGAAGGCGATCAGGGCAGGCAGCTGGCGCACGGCGGCCGCGCTGGACGGGGCGTGGGCCTGCAGGGCCGCCCGGCTGGCGTCAATGACGTCGTAGAC
>CAISYQ010000452.1 GCA_903889735.1 uncultured Methylibium sp. | reverse complement strand
GTTGGCCAGCTCGCGGCACAGCGTGTCATGGGTGTCGAGGTCACCGATCACCCAGCCGCCGCCGTGGAAGAAGACCAGGGCGGGCAGGGTGGTGTCCAGCGGCCGCGAGCTGGCAACCGGCACGCTTTCCAGCGGCCGGTAGAGCCTCAGCGGGATCGGCCCCTGCGGCCCCTCGGCCATCAATTCCTCCACCTGTCCGACCGGCGGCGGCTCGGGCTGGGTGGCCGACTTGCGCTCGACGTAGACGCGGCGGGCCTCAGCGACATTGAGGGTGTGCACAGGCGGCACATTGCGCTGGGTCAGGAGGTCGAGGAGGGCGCGGGCCTGGGGATGCAGCATGGGGGCCTTTCGGGTCTTGTGGATCTTGTGGATCTAGCGGATGTTGCGGATGTTTCGCTGGGCCGGGCCTGCGCGGACGCCCCGGGTCACAGGGTGCGGGTTCTTGCCAGCGGCGGATTGCGGGCGAAATAACGCAGGATGCCGGTGGCGAGCGCCTCGACCAGTCGTGAGCGGTAGCCGGTGTCGCGCAGCAGGGCTTCCTCGTCGGGGTTGGAGATGAAGGCGGTCTCCACCAGGATGGAGGGCACGTCGGGCGCCTTCAGCACCGCGAAGCCAGCCTGCTCCACGCGCGGCTTGTGCAGTCGGCCGACCTGGCCCAGGTGGCCCAGGATCTCGCCGCCGAGCCGCAGGCTGTCCTTGATCTGCGCGGTGGTGCTCATGTCGAGCAGGGTGCGGTTGACGGTGGCGTCGCGGCTGCGGACGTTGACGCCGCCCACCAGGTCGGCGGCGTTCTCCTTGCTCGCCATCCAGCGCGCCTCGACGCTGGTGGCGCCCGATTCGCTGAGGGCGAACACCGAGGCGCCGCGGGCCTGCGGCCTCACGAAGGCATCGGCGTGGATGGAGACGAAGAGGTCGGCCTGCACCCGCCGGGCCTTGCGCACCCGCTCGTGCAGCGGCACGAAGAAATCCGCGTCGCGCGTCAGCATGACCCGCAGGTTGGGCTGCTCTTGGAGGCGGTCACGCAGCATCAGTGCCACCGCCAGCACCACGTCCTTCTCCTGCAGGCCGGTCGGGCCGATGGCGCCGGGGTCCTCGCCGCCATGGCCGGGGTCGAGGGCGACGATGACCAGCCGGTCGGTGCTGCCTGCCAGGGGGGCGACCGCCGGCGGGATCCGGGGTGGCGGCGCCGATGCCGAGGCGGGCCATCCGGGTGCGGACGCCGCGCTGGCCGCATGGGCGGGCCGCTTGGAGACCTCGCCGATGAAGGCCCCCAGCGCATCGGCCACCGCCGAGGCGGCCTGCTCGGCGGGGCCGGGCGGGCGGGCGGGCGTGGGGAGGGCGGTGGGTGGGGTTGCGTCCGCCGCGGCCTTGTCCTGGATCAGCGCCAGCAACGGGTCCCGCTCGGCGGTGGGGTAGAGGTCGAACACCAGTCGGTGGCGGTAGGCGGCCACCGGATCCAGGGTGAAGACCTGGGGCGCGATCGGCTGCTTCAGGTCGATCACCATCCTCACCACCCGGGGGCGGCTCTGCCCGACCCTCAGCCCAGCGATGAAAGGGTCGTCGGACCGCACCTTGCCAACCAGCTCGCGCAGTTCGGGGCTGAGCTCCAGGCCGTCGACGTCGATCACCACCCGCTGCGGGTTCTGGGCCAGGAAATGCGTGGCGATGAGTGCGGTGTCGGACTCGATCGTCACCCGCGTGTAGTCGGCCGCTGGCCACAAGCGCACCGCGACGATGGCGGCGCCGAAGGCGAGCTCCCGCGTGCCCAGCAGCAGCGCCAGCGAGCCGGCATCGCGCAGCAGCCGGCGGCGCGTTGGGTTCATGCGAGCAGCGCCTGACCGCGCGGTGTGAAGGCGCTGAGCGTGAGGGCGCGGGCATCGCCGTCCAGCGGCTCGATCGCCAGCCTCAGGTCGGGCGGCGGCAGGGTCTGGCCCGCATGCTGGGGCCACTCCACGAGTTTCAGGCCCGGACCGGCGAGGATCTCCCGAAAGCCGGCGTCTTCCCATTCGCGCTCATCGCCGAAGCGGTAGAAGTCGAAATGCCAGGCCGGGAAGGTCTGGCCCGAGGGCTCGCTCAGCTCATAGGCCTCGACCACCGCGTAACTCGGGCTCTTGATGCGGCCGGCCACGCCGAGCGCGCGCAGCAGGTGGCGGGTGAAGGTGGTCTTGCCCGCGCCGAGGGGGCCGCTCAGCTCGATCAGGGCTTCGCGCAGTGCCGGCCGCGCGGCCAGATCGCGGGCGCAGGCGGCGCAGGCGGCCTCGTCGGGCCAGAGCGCCTGGCGGGTTTCTAGAATCGGGTGATGCATCGAACGCCGAAGGGGAGGGGGAAGGCTCTGGCTGCGGTGGGGCGGGGCGGGGCGGTGACGACGGTACCAACGGAGGATGCGGCTGGCGCGGGCCGGGGGGTCCGCGCCGAGGGTTTGCCCCGGCCCTGGATCGAGGGCCTGCGTCAATGGTCGCGCGAGCTGGGATTTTCCCAGATCGGCGTGGCCGGCGTGGACCTGGCCTCGGCCGAGCCCGGCTTGATCTCCTGGTTGGAGGCAGGTTTCCACGGATCGATGGACTACATGGCGCGCCACGGTCTGCGGCGTGCCCGGCCCGCCGAGCTGGTGCCGGGCACGCTCAGTGTCATCACGGTGCGCATGGACTACCTCCCCGCCGACCTGACCGAAGGCTGGCAACGGATCGAGTTCGCACGCCTGGCGCAGCCCACGCAGGCCACGGTCTCGCTCTATGCCCGCGGTCGGGATTACCACAAGGTGATGCGGGGTCGGCTGCAGCGCCTGGCCGACCGGCTCGCCGCCGAGCTCGGGCCCTTTGGCCACCGCGTCTTCACCGATTCGGCCCCGGTGCTGGAGGTGGAGCTGGCCACCCGCAGCGGCATCGGCTGGCGCGGCAAGCACACGCTGGTGCTGTCGCGCGAGGCCGGCTCCATGTTCTTCCTGGGCGAGATCTATGTCGATCTGGCCCTGCCCCCCACACCCCCGGTCGAGGCGCATTGCGGCAGCTGCCGCGCCTGCATCGACATCTGCCCCACGCAGGCCCTGATTGGCGAGGGGCGGCTGGACGCGCGCCGCTGCATCTCCTACCTGACGATCGAGCATGCTGGCGCGATCGACGAGGCCCTGCGCCCGCTGATCGGCAACCGGATCTATGGCTGCGACGACTGCCAGCTGGCCTGCCCCTGGAACAAGTATGCGCAGCGGGCCACGCTCCCTGACTTCGACACCCGCGGCCCCCTGGAGGCGCCGACGCTGCTTGGGCTCTGGGACTGGGACGAGGCCCGCTTTTTGGGCGCGACCGAGGGCAGCGCGATCCGGCGCATCGGCTTCGAGCGCTGGCGGCGCAACCTGGCTGTGGCGCTGGGCAATGCCTGGCGCGAGACCGGCGAGGTGGCCCTGGCGCAGGCGCTGCAGGCCGCGCGCGCCGCTGCCAGTCCCCTGGTCGGCGAGCACATCGACTGGGCGCTTGCCCAGCGCGGCAGGCAGGGAAGGTCTGGTTCGGGGCCGGGGCCGGGGCCGGGGCCGGGGCCGGATTTGGCGCGGCCTACCCGAGTGCCAGCTGCAGCGCCACCCAGGCGGGCAAGGCGGCCATGCCCAGCAGGGTGGAGAGCGTGACCAGGCCGGCGACGAAAGGTCCGTCGCCACCCATGCGCACCGCCAGCACATAAGCGCTCGAGGCCGTGGGCATCGCGGCAAAGGCCACCAGCACCGTGAGCTGCGCCGCTGGCAGAGCGATGGCCAGTCCCAGGGCCAGCGCGAAGGCCGGCAGCACCGCATGGCGGATCGCCAGCAGTGCTGCGGCAAGCCGGGGCGCGGCCGCCAGGCCACCGAACTGCAGCCCGGCGCCGACCGCCATCAGGCCGATCGGCAGGGCCGCCTGCCCGATCCGCTGCAGCACCGTGCCCAGCGCTTCGGGCAGTTGCAGCCCGGCCAGGTTGGCCAGCAGGCCGCTGACGGTGGCGAGGATCAGCGGGTTGCGCATCAGCTCTCGCCCGAAATGATGACCGCCATGGCGCGCCAGCGGCAGCACGGCGCCGATGTTGCAGACCGGCACGCACACGGCCACCAGCACCGCCATCGAGGCCACGCCGGCGGTGCCCCCCAGCCGCTCGGCCATGGCCAGCGCGATGTAGGAATTGAAGCGGAAGGCCGTCTGCGCTCCCGAGGCGTGCCGCCGCGGATCGACGCCCGGCACATGCCGCAGGCCATAGGCCAGCGCGATGCCCAGCGCCACCGTGGCCAGCCCGCTGCCGGCCAGCGCCGCGGCATCGCCAGGACTCAGCGGGTTGCGCACGATCGAGGCGAACAGGAGCACCGGGAACAGCAGGAAGTAGACGAGCTTCTCGGCCGCCACCCAGACGGTGCGGTCCAGCGGCGTGTAGCGACACACGACGAAGCCCACGACGATCAACAGGAAATCGGGCAGGAGCAGCAGCAGGTCACGCATGGACCGAGGGTAACCCCCGGCGTGCTGCGTGGTTTCCACAATCGCCTCGGGGCCCCGCCCGGTGCAGCATGGGATGGTGCGGCGGCCGTGCGGCTCGCCGAAGATCTGGAACCCTGCTGGAGACCCCATGCCCCGACCCAACCGCCTGCTTCCCGCCCCGGATCGTCGCCGTGCAGCGACCGCCCTGGGCGCCCTGGTCATGGCCGCAGTGGCCGCCGCCGCGCTCACCACCGGCACCCCGGCCCAGGCCCAGGCCTATCCGAACAAGCCGGTGCGGTTGGTCGTGCCCTTCGCACCGGGAGGCACGACCGACATCATCGCCCGCGTGATGGCCGAGAAGATCGGCACCCCGTTGGGGCAGACCATGCTGGTTGAGAACAAGAGCGGCGGCGGGGGCGTGATCGGCGCCGACCTGATCGCCAAGTCGGCGGCCGACGGCTACGCCATCGGCATGGCCACGGTGTCCACCACCGCCGCCAACCCGGCCATCAACCCCAAGATGCCCTACAACACCTTGGCGGACTTCACCCCCATCATCAACATCGCCGCCACGCCCAATGTGATCGCGGTGCACCCGAGCTTTCCGGCGCGCGATTACGCGGGCTTCGTGGCCGAGCTCAAGAAGAACCCCGGCAAGTACAGCTTCTCCAGCTCGGGCACCGGCGGTATCGGCCACCTCCAGATGGAGCTCTACAAGAGCCTGACCGGCACCTTCGTCACCCACATCCCCTACCGCGGCGCCGGCCCGGCGCTCAACGACACGGTGGCCGGCCAGGTGCCGATGATCTTCGACAACCTGCCCTCGGCACTGCCCTTCATCAAGGACGGCCGGCTGATCGCCATCGTCGTGGCCGCGCCCCAGCGCCTGGCCGTTCTGCCCAATGTGCCGACCTTCAAGGAAATGGGCCTGGAGCCGGTCAACCGCATGGCCTACTACGGCCTGATCGGCCCCAAGGGCCTGCCCAAGGACGTGGTCGACAAGCTGAGCGCGGCGGCCCGAGCCACGGCCAGCCTGCCCGAGGTGAAGAAGCGCATCGAGGACACCGGCTCGCTGCTCGTCCTCAATTCCCCGGCCGAGTTCGCCCAGCAGATCGAGGCCGAGTTCACGGTCTACAAGGGCGTGGTGGAGAGGCAGAAGCTCAAGCTGGAGTGAGCTGGCAAGGCGCTCGCCACACCACCCGCATCCCGCTTGCTCCCATCTGCTTTGACGGCACACTCAAGGTGTGGATGCCGATGAGCGGGGGGCGAACCCCTTGACCCCGAGCCAGGAAGCGATCGACCGCTTCCTGGACGCGCTGTGGCTGGAGGACGGCTTGGCCGCCAACAGCCTCGCCGCCTACCGGCGCGACCTCACGCTCTATGCGCAGTGGCTGGTCGGCACCCGGGGCTGCAGCCTCGATGCCAGCACCGAGGTCGATCTCCTGGCCTATGCCAATGCCCGCCATGCCGGGAGCCGCGCGACCAGCGCCAACCGGCGTCTCACGGTCTTCAAGCGCTACTTCCGATGGGCCCTGCGCGAGCAGCGGCTGAGGGCGGATCCCACCCTCAAGCTGCAGTCGGCTCGACAACCGATGCGCATCCCCAAGACCCTGACCGAGGCACAGGTCGACGCCTTGCTGACCGCACCCAACCCGGACCAAGCGCTGGGCCTGCGCGACCGCGCCATGCTCGAGCTGATGTATGCCAGCGGGCTGCGCGTGAGCGAGCTGGTGACGCTCAAGACCGTGCACCTGGGGCTGGCCGAGGGGGCCCTGCGCGTCACCGGCAAGGGCGCCAAGGAGCGGCTCGTGCCCTTCGGCGAGGAGGCCCATGCCTGGCTGACCCGCTACCTGGCCGAGGCGCGTGCGGCGATCCTGGGCGGTCAGGCCAGCGATGCATTGTTCGTGACCGCCCGCGGCGGCGCGATGACGCGCCAGGCCTTCTGGCTGTTGATCGGCCGCCACGCCCGTGCGGCCGGCATCGAGGTGGCACTGAGCCCGCACACCCTGCGCCACGCCTTCGCGACCCACCTGCTCAACCATGGCGCCGACCTGCGCGCCGTGCAGCTGCTGCTGGGCCATGCCGACATCTCCACCACCACCATCTACACCCATGTGGCCCGCGAGCGTCTCAAGACGCTGCACGCGCAGCACCATCCTCGGGGTTGATCGCGCTGGATGGTGCTCATCTGCGGCCAATGGCCGAGGATCGCGGCCGTGTCCGCCCGGACCCCGCTCGCGCCCATCTCAGGCGCTCAGCTGGGCGATTTCCTCTGCGGTGAATCCGGCCGCCTCGCGGGCGCTGAGGTTGAGCGGCGGGCGTGGCCGGGGGGCGTCGTAGCGCTGGGCCAGCCCGGGGTAGATGGCCACCGGGTCGAGGCCGTCGCGGGCGCACAGCCAGCGGTACCAGCGGTTGCCGATGGCCACATGGCCGATCTCGTCGCGCAGGATGATGTCGAGGATCTCCACCGCGCGCAGGTCACCGGCCTGGCGCAGCTTGCGCTGCAGGGGCGGCGTGGCGTCGAGGCCCCGTGCCTCCAGGGTGCGGGGGACCAGGGCCATGCGCGCCAGCGGGTCGTGGGCGGTGCGGGCGACCATGGTCCACAGGCCGTCATGGGCGGGGAAGTCGCCGTAGTCCCAGCCCAGGTTCTGCAGGTGCTCGCGCAGCAGCGAGAAATGCAGTGCCTCCTCGGCCGCCACTTGCAGCCAGTCGCGGTAGTAGGCGGCGGGCAGGGCGGGGAAGCGCCAGATGGCAT
This sequence comes from uncultured Methylibium sp., assembly GCA_903889735.1. Classification (GTDB taxonomy): domain Bacteria; phylum Pseudomonadota; class Gammaproteobacteria; order Burkholderiales; family Burkholderiaceae_C; genus Methylibium. Next base: position 293 of record CAISYQ010000452.1, on the reverse strand, counting down.
CGAGCGCAAGGTTGATGGCGTTGAACTCGATGTGGGCAATGGCATGGAGGAGCGCCGCCCGGCCGTCGGGGGTGGCCGGCGAGCGCCGCGGCACCTGCAGCGCGGGTGTCAGCGTCGGACGGGGCGGGCGGCCTGGCAGCGGTCCGGTGGGCTCCAGCTGGGCGGCGGTGTCGAGCGCCAGGGCGTGCCCTTGTGCGGCCAGCGCGCGGGCGCCCGCTGCCCTCAGCGCCGGGTCAGGGACGTCCAGCACCGCGAGCGCGGCGCAGCGCAATTCACGGTTACCGCCCCCACCG
>CAISYQ010000451.1 GCA_903889735.1 uncultured Methylibium sp. | reverse complement strand
GCGGCTACGGCCGCGGGGAGCTCTTTCCCTACTCGGATGTCGATGTCCTGGTGTTGCTGCCGGCCCAGGGCGGCGAGGGCCTGGGTGACGACGAGCCACTCCAGGCAACGATCGGCAGCTTCATCACCGCCTGCTGGGACATCGGGCTCGAGATCGGCTCGAGCGTGCGCACGGTGGCCGAATGCGTGGCCGAGGCCGAGCGCGACGTCACGGTGCAGACGGCGCTGCTGGAATCGCGTCTGCTGTGCGGCTCCCGGCGCTTGTTCGAGGACCACCAGCGCACCCAGGCCGAGGCGCTCGACCCCGCCGCCTTCCTGCGCGCCAAGACGCTGGAGATGCGCCAGCGCCACACCAAGTACCAGGACACGCCCTACTCGCTGGAGCCCAACTGCAAGGAGAGCCCTGGCGGCCTGCGCGACCTGCAGATGGTGATCTGGGTGGCGCGTGCCGCGGGCCTGGGCAAGAACTGGAGCGCATTGGCCGCGCGTGGGCTGCTGACGCCTTTCGAGGTGAAGCAACTCAAGCGCAACGAGGGCGTTCTCAAGCTCATCCGCGCGCGCCTGCACATGGTGGCGGGCCGCCGCGAGGACCGGTTGGTCTTCGACCTCCAGACCGCCGTGGCCGAGACCTTCGGCTACCAGACCACCCGCGAGCGCCGCGCCTCCGAGGCCTTGATGCACCGCTACTACTGGGCGGCCAAGGCGGTGGCCCAGCTCAACCAGATCCTGATGCTCAACATCGAGGAGCAGGTCAACGGCACCCAGGGCGCGCCCATGCGGCCGATCAACGCCAAGTTCCTCGACCGCGGCGGCATGCTTGAGGTCGTGAGCGACGACCTCTACGAGCGCGATCCGCACGCCATACTCGAAACCTTCCTGACCTACCAGCAAGTGGTGGGCATCAAGGGCCTCTCGGCGCGGACGCTGCGGGCGCTCTACAACTCGCGGGGGGTCATGAGCGGGCCCTTCCGCCGCGACCCGGTCAACCGGGCGCTGTTCATGCAGATCCTGATGAACCCCGTGGGCGGCCAGACCCGCGCCTTCCGGCTGATGAACGAGACCTCGGTGCTGGGGCGCTACCTGTGGGTGTTCCGGCGCATCGTCGGGCAGATGCAGCACGACCTCTTCCACGTCTACACGGTGGACCAGCACATCCTGATGGTGCTGCGCAATGTTCGGCGCTTCCTGATCCCCGAGCACACCCACGAGTACCCGCTGTGCTCGCAGCTCGGCACGCAGTTCGACCGTCCCTGGGTGCTCTACGTCGCCGCCCTCTTCCATGACGTGGCCAAGGGCCGCGGCGGCGACCATTCAGAGCTGGGTGGCACCGAGGTGCGGCGCTTCTGCCGCGACCACGGCGTGCCGCGCGAGGACACCGCGCTGATCGAATTCCTGGTGCGCGAGCACCTGACGATGAGCCGCATCGCCCAGAAAGAGGACCTCAGCGACGCCGAGGTGATCGAGGCCTTCGCCGCCAAGGTGGGCGACACCCGCACCCTCACCGCGCTCTACCTGCTCACCGTCGGCGACATCCGCGGCACCAGCCCCAAGGTCTGGAACGGTTGGAAGGGCAAGCTGCTCGAGGACCTCTACCGCGCCACCCTGCGCGCCCTGGGCGGCGCCCGCCCCAACGCCGACGCCGAGATCGAGGCCCGCAAGCAGGAAGCCCTGCACGCCCTGAACCTCTACTCCATGCCCACGGGTGTGCAACAGCCGCTCTGGGACACGCTGGAGCTGAGCTACTTTGCCCGCCACGACGCCGGCGATCTGGCCTGGCACGCGCGCGCGCTGTGCCATCTGGTCAAGACCCAGAAGCCGGTGGTGCGGGCCCGCCCTTCGGGCGTGGGCGAAGGACTGCAGGTGCTGGTCTACGCGCCCGACCGGCCCGACCTCTTTGCGCGCATCTGCGGCTACTTCGACGGCGCCGGCTTCAGCATCCTCGACGCCAAGATCCACACCACCACCCAGCAGTACGCGCTCGACACCTTCCAGGTCACCTCTCCGCATGTGGAGCTGCACCCGGACATCCACTACCGCGACCTGATCTCGCTGGTGGAAACCCAGCTCGCCCGGGCGCTGGCCGCCACCGGTCCGCTGCCCGAACCCAGCCGTGGCCGGCTCTCACGGCGCGTCAAGTCCTTCCCCGTCACGCCCCGGGTGCTGCTCAAGCCCGATGAGCGCGCCCAGCGCTGGCTGCTCAGCGTCTCGGCCAGCGACCGCTCCGGCCTGCTCTACGCCATCGCCCGGGTGCTGGCGCGCCACCAGCTCAACCTTCAGCTTGCCAAGGTCACCACCCTGGGCGAGCGCGTGGAAGACACCTTCCTGATCGACGGCGCACCCCTGCAGCAGAACCGCCAGCAGATCGCGATCGAGACCGAATTGCTGGATGCGATTGCGGCGTGACGGT
>CAISYQ010000450.1 GCA_903889735.1 uncultured Methylibium sp. | reverse complement strand
CGCGATGCCGGGCGCGGCGCCCGCGTTACCCAGCCCCTTGAGCGCCTGGGCCGGGGCGATGCCCTCGGCCGCGCGGGCCGGCAGCCAGCCGCCCACCAGCGCGGCCACCACGCCCAGCGCGCCGTAGACCGCGGCGGCGCCGGCGCTCCATTGCAGCCGGGGCGCGGCACCCCCAAAAAAGCCGCCACCCAGGTCGCCACCCAGCCAGCGCAGGGCCGCCCAGGCCAGCGCCGTGCCGGCCGCCACGCCCAGGGCGCTGCCCGCCAGCCCGATCAGCCCCGACTCCGCCAGCACCAGCTGCCGCCGCTCGCCGGCCGACAGGCCCAGCACGCCGAGCAGCGCGAACTGCGGCAGCCGCTGCGCCACCGACAAGGCCAGGATCGAGTACACCAGGAAAGCGCCGGTGAACATCGCCACCAGCGCCAGCACGGTGAGGTTGACGCGGTAGGCGCGCGAGACGTTCGAGAGCCGCTGCTGGGCCTCGTCGGGCGGGGCGGCGCGCACCTCGGGCGGCAGCGCCAGTTCGCGCAGCAGCGCGGCCGCGTCGGTGCCGGGTGCCAGGCGCAGGTCGATGCGGCTCAGGCGCCCGAGCCGCCCGAAGCCCGCTTGTGCGCCCGCCAGGTCCAGCAGCGCCAGCGGTCCGCCGGGCGCCGCGCTGCCGCCGGCCACAGTCAGCGTGACCAGGCCCAGCCCGCTCTGCAGCTGAAGCCGGCCGCCCGGCGCCACCCCGAGCCGCTGCTGTGCTGCGGGGTTCAGAAACACCGCGCCGGGATCGAGCATCGCCAGCCGGTCGGCGCCCGGGGCCGGCTGCGGCAGCAGGGCCGGCGAGAGCGCGGGCGCCACCAGCGCGTCCAGACCCAGCACGCGCAGCGGCTGGCGCTGTCCCTGGGCGTCGAGGGCGAAGGTGTCGATCTCCAGCAGCGGCGAGGCCAGCGCCACCTGCGGGTGGGCGGCCACCCGCCCGTAGACCGATTCATCCAAGCCTTCGCCTCCTGCCCCCCGCAACACCAAGTCGGGCTCGCCGTTGATGCTGCGCACCGCGCTGCCGAACTCCGACAGCGCCGAGGCATTGATCAGGTGCACCGAGAACGCCAGCGCCACCCCCAGCATCACCGCCAGCACCGCGGTGAGGTGGCGCGCCGGGTGGTGGCGCAGTTCGGGCCAGGACAGCTGGCGCAGCAGGCTCCGCATGGGCGAGCGGGTGGGTGCGGGCGGGCCGGTTCAGGCCGGCGGCGGGGCCGAGGACGCGGCAGCCCTGCCGGACGGCGCTGTGGCCGGGGCGGTGGGCCTGGCCGCGCCAGCGTCCAGGGCCGCAGTCGCCGGCGCGTCGGGCCAGGCCAGCCCCTGGGGCAGCAGCCGCAGCACGCGGTCGGCGCGGGCCGCTGCCGCGGCCGAGTGGGTGACCAGCAGGCAGGCCGCGCCCTCGCGGCGCACCTCCGCGGCCAGCGCGTCCATCACCTTGTCCGCGGTGCGGGGGTCGAGGTTGCCGGTGGGCTCATCGGCCAGGATCAGCCGCGGCTTGTGGACCAGCGCCCGGGCGATCGCCACCCGCTGCAGCTGCCCGCCCGACAGCTGGGCTGGCAGGCGCTGGCCCAGGTCTTCCAGGCCCACGGCGGCCAGCACGGCCCTCACCCGTGCCGGGTCGGGCCGGCCGAGCAGCAGCAGCGGCAGCGCCACGTTGTCTTGCACGTTCAGGTGCGGCAGCACATGGAAGGCCTGGAAGACGAAGCCGAGCTTCTCGCGCCGCAGCAGGGCGCGCTGGCGTTCGTCGAGCCTGGTGACCTCGGCGCCGTCGATCTTCACCCTGCCGGTGTCCACCGTGTCCAGCCCGGCGATGGCGTTGAGCAGGGTCGACTTCCCCACCCCCGACTCGCCCAGCAGGGCGACGAATTCGCCCGCCTGCAGGCGCAGGCTCACCCGGCTGAAGACCGGCGTGCCGCCATAGGACTTGCCGAGGTCGTCGATCTCAAGCATGGGCCGCTTCGCCCGCCTGGGCCAGCAGCGCCTGCGCCCGGGCCACCACCTGCTGCGCCGCGTCTTCCTGGTCGCAGGCCACGACGATCCGCCCCGGCATGGACCGCAGCCAGGTCAGCTGGCGCTTGGCGAGCTGCCGGGTGGCGGCGATGCCGGCCGCGCGGAAGGCCTCGAAGCGCCGCGCGGAGGGTCCGCTGCGAGGGGCCGTCGACAGGCCGGGGAGGGTGGTGGGTGCGGCGGTGTGCAAGGCCCCATCGCCGCCGAGCGCCTCCCCTTCCTGCCAGGCCTGCCGGTAGCCCACGCAGCGCATCGAGGGCAGGTCGGCGTGCAGGTCGCCGCGGGCCCGCAGCGCCCGCACCTCGTCCAGGAAGCCGGCGGCCAGCATGGCGTCAAAGCGCTCGGCGATGCGCGCGTGCAGCCAAGGGCGGTCGGTGGGCTCGAGCGAGATCAAGGCCATGTCCTCGGGAATGCCGGTGGGGCCGCCGAAACGCCCGCTGTGCAAGCTCGAGAGCATCTGCCCCGTGCCGCGCCACACCTCCAGCGCGCGCTGGATGCGCTGCGCGTCCATGGGCGCCAGCCGCGCGGCGGTGACCGGGTCCACCCGGGCCAGCTCGGCATGCAGCGCCGGCCAGCCGCGCTCCCGCGCCTCGGCGTCCAGCGCGGCGCGCAGGGCCGGGTCGGCGGCGGGCAGCGCGTCGAGGCCGTCGAACAAGGCCTTGAAATAGAGCATGGTCCCGCCCACCAGCAGCGGCTGCCGCCCGCGGGCGCGGATCTCCCCGATCAGGCGGTGCGCCGCCGCCACGAACTGCGCGGCCGACCAGGCCTCGGTCGGGTCGATCACATCGATCAGGTGGTGAGGCACCGCCGCGCGCTCCGCCGCGCTGGGCTTGGCCGTGCCGATGTCCATGCCGCGGTAGACCAGCGCCGAGTCCACGCTGACGATCTCCAGCGGCAGCACGCGCGCCAGCGCCATGGCCGCGGCCGTCTTGCCAGAGGCGGTGGGGCCGGCGAGGCAGAGGGTGAGGGGGGCCATGGGCCCCCCCCCAGGGGCGGGATGAGCCGCCCGGGCGCGCAGGGGTGTCACAGCGGTCATCGGCATGGCCGGGAGGGTAACCGCCATGCGCCGGCAAGGTGGTGCTGAGAAGCCGCCACTGCCCATGCAGTTCGGGTGGGAATTTCAGTACCGGGCCAGGAGGACCCGAAATTTTTCCCCTCTCCGAGGCTTCTCGTCCTACGGGGCTTCAGTAAACTCCGAAACAGAAAAAGATAGTTGTAATAAGTTGTAGTTATTGATGCGGCTTGACCAGACATCCCGTTTGTCAACTCGCAGTGTTTTTGCTTTCCCCTTTTCGATGGCTTGCCATTTCCCATCAGCCAAAGAGGTTCAATTGAAGAATTTTCACGCGCTGTCTTCGACAGCTGCTCGTTCAACCGCCAGGAGCGCGACGGTCGCCATCGGGGTCCTTTGTCTGGTGGGTTGCTCCACCCTCGCACCCACGCCCTTGACCCCACAACAGCTCGGCCCGGCCACCCAGGCGGACCGGCTGGCCACCCAGCAGGGCGTGGACCCGATCAGTGGCCCCTTGACCCTGGACGAGGCCCTGGCCCGGGCGCTCAAGTACAACCTTGATCGCCGCGCCAAGATGATGGAGGAGGCCTTGGCCTTCAACCAGCTCGATGTCAGCAAGTTCGACATGCTGCCCAAGCTGATGGGCCAGGCCGGCTACAGCTGGCGCAGCAACGACCGCATCAGCCAGAGCCGCAACGCGGACAACGGGACCCTTTCCACCTCCAACTTCATTTCCCAGGACCGCTCCCACAACCTGGGCGGCCTGGACATGACCTGGAGCATGCTCGACGTGAGCCTGGGCTACTACGGCTCGCAGCAGCAGGCCGACCGGGTGCTGATCGCGGCCGAGAAACGCCGCAAGGCCATGCACCTGCTGATGCAGGACGTGCGCACCGCCTACTGGCGTGCCGCTGCCGCACAGAAGCTGCGCGACCAGGTCACCCAGACCATCGCGCTGGCCGAAGACGCGCTCAAGGACTCGCGGCAGACCGAAGCGGAGCGCGTGCGCAACCCGCTTGACGCCTTGCGCTACCAGCGCCAGCTCCTCGAGAACCTGCGCCTGCTGGAGTCCATCAACCAGGAGCTGTCGTCCGCCCACCTGGAGCTCGCCAACCTGATCAACGCGCCGCTGGCGCAGCGCCTGGTCATTGCCGATGTCGACGCCAAGAACGTGGACGACGGCGTCTTCAAAATCCCTGTGGCCACGCTCGAGGAAGCGGTGCTCGCCAACAACGCCGATCTGCGCGAGACGCACTACAACGCCCGCGTCGCCCGGATCGAGACCCGCCGCACCCTGGCCCGCCTGTTCCCGAATGTGAGCCTGAACTGGGGCGTGAAGTACGACTCCGACAGCTACCTCGTCAACCGCGACTGGCAGGAAGCCGGTGTGCAGTTCTCCTTCAACCTCTTCAACCTCGTGACGGGTCCCACCCAGATGAGGCTGGCTGAGGCCGGTGTGGCCCTGGCCGACCAGCGCCGCATGGCCATGCAGTTGGCGGTGCTGACCCAGATGCACCTGGCACGCCTCTCGCTGGCCAACTCGAAGGCCCAGTTCGACCGGGCCGATGCCATTTTCGCGGTGGACCAGAACATCGCCGAGATGGTGAAGAACCGCGCCGCCGCGCAGACCCAGAGCAAGCTCGAGTCGGTCAGCAACGCCACCACCGCCATCCTCAGCATGCTGCGTCGCTACCAGGCCCTGGCCCAGGTGCAGGCGGCCGAGAGCAAGCTCATCGCCAATCTCGGTCTGGAGCCCAGGATCGGGAGCGTGGGCGAACTGAGCCTGGCGCAACTCACCGAGCAGGTGAGACGCGATGGCAGTCTGGCCGACATGCTCCTCCCCGGTCAGGCGCGTGCTCCGCAACCGGCCGCCGTTGCCGCCCCTGCCATGCCTGCCCCGCCTGTTGCGCCACCAGCGGCCGAGATGACCTCTGCAGCGGCCGCCGTGGCGCCAGAGCCCAGGCCCACCCCCCCGGGCGAGGCAGCGAGCCCAAGCCAGGAGGCCGCGACCAAGACCGAGGTGCTTGGTGCCCTGCAGGACTGGGCTGCGGCTTGGTCGCGGCGCGACATGAAAGCCTACGCTGCGGCGTATGTGCCCGACTTCAAGGGCAAGGCTTCCAGCCATGCGGCATGGCTCCAGGGACGCACGGCCCGCATCACCCCGCGGCGCCGGATCGATGTGCAGCTGTCTGATGTCACCATCGCGGCTGAGGCCGACCTTGCCTCGCTGAGCTTTCTCCAGCGATACCAGTCTGACAACCTGGAGGTGGTCTCGGTCAAGCTCATCGAGATGGAAAAGACGGATGGGCGTTGGCTGATCCGGCAGGAGACCGAGCAGTGACACCGGGGTGGTGAATTGCTCAACCGCCCTCTGACCGTGACCGATACGTTGCGTGAAACCGCGCGAGCGGCTTGGGTGCTGGCCTGCGTCGCCGGCATGCTGGCGCTTCTTCCGGCGGCTGGCTGGGCGCAGAGCTCGCCAACCCGCCCTTCGCCTGCCGCCGAACTGCCCCAGGCCCGCCCCGCGATGGAGCGGCAGGAGATCCGGGCGCAATTGATGCCCCGCCGCTACACCACGGTGGCGGCAGAGATCGGGGCCCGCATCAGCCGCCTGCCCATCACCGAAGGTGGCAGCTTCACCGAAGGCCAGCTGCTGGTGGCGTTTGACTGCAGCTTGCCCCAGGCCCAGCTCGACAAGGCCAATGCCGAGCTCGAGGCGGCCAGCCAGTCCTACAAGGCCAACCAACGGCTGATGGAGCTCAATTCCATCGGTCAGCTCGAGCTCGACCTCTCGCGCAGCGCCATGACCCGCGCCAAGGCCGAGAGCAACGTCCAGCAGGCGGTGCTCTCCAAGTGCAGCGTGATCGCCCCCTTCGGCGGCCGCGTGGCCGAGCAGAAAGTGCGCGAGCAGCAGTTCGTGCAGCCCGGCCAGGCCTTGCTGGACATCCTCGATGACAGCGTGATGGAGCTGGAATTTCTGGTGCCCTCGCACTGGCTGCGCTGGATGAAGACCGGCCAGGCGCTGCGCGTGAGCATCGACGAGACCCGCAAGACCTACCCCGCGCGTTTCACGCGCATCGGCGCCCGGGTCGACCCGGTCAGCCAATCCGTCAAGGTGGCTGCCACCATTGACGGCAAGTTTCCTGAATTGATCGCCGGGATGAGTGGGCGCGTGCAGGCAGGGCCGCCGTGAGCGGCGCCGCGCCCCAGCAGATCCCACCCAACACACCCGCACCGAGCCTGGACAAGGCCTGCCCCGAGAGTGAGCCTTCCCTGAAGGAACGAGCATGAAGAAGACCCCTCCCGCACAGACCATCGTTTCTGCAGAGCCGCTGACCGCGCGCCAAGACCTTGGGGCAGGACATCGGCCCAAGTTGGTGCGGCGCGGGCCCTCGCCGCTGGCGCTGGAGCAGCGTTTCATGTTCGACGGTGCGGCCATGGGTGACGCGGTGCAGGCGATGGACCGTGCAGGTGCCGATTTCGGACGCCAAGCCCATATGGATGGTCGCATCGACGGTGGGGCCGCCCAGGCCGCCACCCGCTCGTCAGCCATGGGTGCTTCCGCGCGGGAAACCTCTCAAACGGCCGTTGCGCTGGAGCAACCCGCCAGCGCGCTCTTTGACGTCCGGGTCACTGCCTCGAACACGCCGCAGGTGCTGCGCGACGCCATCGGTAACGCCGAGCAGACGCTCAGGAATTTCTTGCAAGGCCCCGAAGCCAACGCGATGTTGTTCAGGCTTTTCAATGGGGCGGAGGTGGGGCCGACGCCGAGCGAGGCCTGGATGGAACGTGCCGACGCCCTTCGAACCTCGCTGGAGCGCGGCGAGTGGTGCCTGAGAGTCGAGTTGCGCTCGGCGGCCGAATTGCATCAGGCGCTGGGCGCCTTCGCCGCGGAAGGTACAAGCGGCGAGCCGGTGATCTACCTGAACGCTGACTGGCTGGCGCGTGGCGCCAGCGCTGCGGCGCTGGAGTTGGTGTTGATCGAAGAGATCGGCCACGCCCTGGACCGTCAACTCAACGCCGGCACGGACACCGCGGGCGACGAAGGGCAAGCCTTTGCGGGGCAATTGGTTTATGGGGACGCCAACCGGGCCGTCACCCGCGGGCTGGCCGACCACGTGCTCTTGAATCTGGACGGTCAGGCGGTCCAGGTCGAGACCGCCGCCCCCTATGCCATCGCGCAGACGCATTACGTGCCGATGGCCGAGCCGGACATCCAGACCTCGCTGAAGTCCATCAGCACGGCAGTCACCGGCAACATCCAGACGGTGATTGCGATCACGGCAACGGCCAACCAGACGGTGGTGGTTTACGACCATTGGGAAGACGGCTACGAGGCCGACATCACCAACCCCGTTCAGGGCACCACCAAGGTGTGGACGTACAACGGCAATCAATGGTTTGTCGATACCAACGGAGACGGCACTCAGAACAGCGGTGAGGCCACCGTCTCGGGCACGGGCATCACCGTCAGCGGCAACAGCGTCGTTCTGAGCAACTCGGTCAACCCCGCCTCGCCCTCCACCGTGGACTTCGACGGCCGCGACAAGATCGGTTCCACCAAGGCCGTTTCGGTCACCCGTGCGGGATGGTCCGCGACGCCGGGCACGGTGCTGGCTGGCGCCGTCAACGTCATCGACGCTGGCAATGCCGGCAAGGTCTACACCCTGCCTGTGGGGCAGAACGTGGAGACGGTGGCCACGGGCACGAACAAACTCTTTGAATACACGTCCGCGCACATCATCGCGACGGCGAATGGCACCACCGTCACCATTGACAAGGATGGGAATGGCACGACGGACCTGACTGTCACCCTGAGCGAGGGCCAAAGCTATTTCGTGAACGGCGGCTTGAACGCCGGCGCAAAGATCTCGGCCGACAAGGGGATCGGGGTCTACCTGATCGCCGGCGACGTGGCCTCCGCCTACGAGAACCGCTGGTTCGCGCTCACGCCGGACGAGCAATGGTCCACCAGCTATTTCGCGCCGGTCAGCACCACGCTCGCGGCCGATCCAGCCTATGTCGTCATCTACAACCCGACCGGCGCTGACATTCATTACGAAACGGCCACCGGCTCTGGTGTTATCACAGGCGGCAATGCCAACACATCCAGTGGCACCACCTGGGCGTGGAATGCAACGACCAAGACCTCGTACTTCCTGATGCCTGCCTCGGCGGCCCACTTCTACACCACCAGCGGTGCCAAGTTCTTCGCCGTGGGCGTGATCGACGCGGACGCCACCAGCAACGCCACGCACGATTGGTCGTATTCCCTGGTCCCGGAGAGCTACCTGACCGACAAGTTCGTGGTCGGCTGGGGTCCGGGCGCCGACAACGTCACCCGTGCGCTGGCCGGCACCGACCTCAACGGCAGCCCGGTGTGGCTGACGCCCACCGCCAACACCACCGTGACGGTCGATAGCGCCACGGTCACGATGAAGAATGCCGCGGGCGCCCTGGTGACGGGCACAGTGGCCGGCGGCAAGACCACGTTTGCCGTGAGCAAGCTGCAGTCCTACCGGCTTTTTGATGCCGACCGCGACCAGACCGGCCTGACGGTCTACACCACCGACGGCACCCTGATCACCGCTGCCTGGGGCGAGGACCCTTCGATTGCCGGTGCCGGCACCCCCTACCTGGACATGGGCACCACCCTGACGCCCTTTCCAGATTACGTGCTCACCAAGGAATCGGTAGAAAACAACCCGAGCGACGCCAACACGCTGGTCGAACTCGGCGAAGAGATCAAGTACACGGTCCGCCTGACCAACCGAGCCGTGATCGATCTCTTCAACATCGTGCTCAAGGACACCGTCACTCCGGCTGACAGTGCGAGCTACGTGAGCGACAGCACCGTTTTGAAGGTCTTCAACCCCGATGGCACGCTGGGCTGGAAGATTGAAGGCACGACGCAGACCTTTTACAACGCCGATGGAACGGTTGCATCCACAACCACCAACGGCAGCTTGGCCGGCAGCAATTTCCCCTTGTCCAGCAGCGGCTACGGCATCTCCGATCTCGACCCCAGCACGGCCGCCGTTGACGGCCTCAAGCGCGGCGGCGTGGTCGAGATCTCCTACCGCGTGTTGGTCCGCAGCAGCATCAACAAGGCCCTGGCCGATTCGGACTACATCATCACCAACAGCGTGAACATGTCTGGCACGGGGGTCAGCAAGGACAAGGAGAACGACACCCAGGTCACGGTCAATGTGACCGATGGCGAGGTGTTCTTCATGAAGTCTGATTTCTCGGCCTCGGCCTCGAGCTACCAGACCGGGGACAGCATTGGCCTGCGGGTGACCGATGCCGACCAGAACCGCAATGCCTCGTCAGCCGAGACCCTGACCGTCACGGTGACGAACACCACGACGGGCGAGGTGGAGGTTCGCACGCTGACAGAGACCGGCATGAACACCGGCATCTTCCAGGGCACGTTGCTCACGAACGGTAGCGATTCCACGACCAGCAACGGCACGCTGAAGCTGCTCGCAACAAACAGCATCAAGGTCGAATACACCGACCCCCTCTCTGGACAGGCTGGCGGCGCCACCGGGATCGACAACCCGACCAACTGGGG
>CAISYQ010000449.1 GCA_903889735.1 uncultured Methylibium sp. | reverse complement strand
TGCGATGCCGTCTGCGAACGCCAGATCTACCTCCAGCGCCAGTTGCGCGAGGCCCTGGGCAAGAACAAGGACCGGCTCGAACGCGTCTGGCTTGTGGACGACGGTCGGCCGGTGCGCGAGTCGCTGCGCCCGGCCCTCGAGGGGGCCCGGGTGCTGAACGTTCCCCGGTCTGCCCTCGCGGCCTGGCTCGAGCCGGCCGCCGGGCAGGCACTGGGTGCGCATTTCTACGTGGTCGACCCCATGGGCCACTGGATGATGAGATTCCCGGCGCCCAGCGAGCCGACGGCTGTCAAGCGAGATCTTGAGAAGCTCCTGCGGGCCTCGGCCAGCTGGGACGAGCCCGGACGCTGAGCCCGGCCACTGCATGGACACCCCTGCGCTCGTCAACTGGGAGCCGATCGTCCGGCTCGCTCTGTTGGGCCTCGCGCTCGCGGCCGGCCCACTGGTCTGGGTCTGGGCGCGCCACCGTGGGGCCACCCCCAAGCGCCGCCTGCAGGCCTTGACCCTGCTGACCCTCTTCCTCACCTTCGACCTGATCCTGTTTGGCGCCTTCACCCGCCTCACCGACTCGGGTCTGGGCTGCCCCGATTGGCCCGGCTGCTATGGCAGCGCCAGCCCGATCGGCGCCCACGAGTCCATCCACGCCGCCCAATCGGCGCTGCCCAGCGGCCCCGTCACCTTCGGCAAGGCCTGGATCGAGATGATCCACCGCTACCTGGCCACGGGTGTGGGTGTGTTGATCACCGTGATGGCGGTGGCCAGCGCATGGCAGTGGCGCCGGGATCGGGCGCAGGGTCTTCGCCCCGAGCTCTCGCCCACTTGGGCCACCGTGACATTCCTGTGGGTCTGCCTGCAGGGGGCCTTTGGCGCGCTCACCGTCACGCTCAAGCTCTATCCGGCCATCGTCACGGCCCACCTGCTTGGCGGCCTGACCCTGCTGGCCTTGCTGGCCGCGATGGCGTGGCCGTCCCTGCGCGCGAGTGTGGCGGTAACGGTCGGCTTGCGGCGTGGTCTGTGGCTCGTCGGCGCGTTGTCCGTGGTGCAGATCGCGCTCGGCGGTTGGGTCAGCACCAACTACGCGGTGCTGGCTTGTAGCGAGTTCCCCACCTGCCAGGGTGTCTGGTGGCCCCGCATGGATTTCGCCCAGGGTTTTGCCATCCTGCGGCCTCTCGGTGCTGGCGCCGAGGGCGGCTGGCTGCCCTTCGAGGCCTTGGTCGCCATCCACATGGTCCACCGACTGGGCGCGCTGGTCTTGCTCAGCGCGCTCGCCTGGCTGGCCTGGTGGCTGCACCGCGAGCCGGCCCTGCGCTGGCTGGGCTGGGGCATCGCGGCGGTGGCGCTGTGGCAGCTGGGCACCGGACTGAGCAACGTGGTGCTGGGCTGGCCCCTGATCGCCGCCGTTGGTCACACGGGCGGTGCGGCGGCGTTGGTGCTGCTCATGACGCTGCTGCTGGTGCGTACGCGTGTCCAAGAACCGGCATGGCGCGGCGATCGCGCGGTGCCCACCCGGGGGGCCACGCCCAGCGCTTCTCCACCCCTGGCGCCGCCGCTGAACGCACGGATCGGTTCGTAGAATGATGAAGTTATGAACGAGACTGTCGCCCCCATCGCGCCCGAGCGCTACAGCTTGGCGGCGCGCTGGCGCCAGTTCAGCGCGCTCACCAAACCCCGGGTGGTGCCGCTGATCGTTTTTTGCGCTTCCATCGGCATGCTGCTGGCGGTGCCGGGTTGGCCCACTGACGCGGCCTGGGGTGTGGCATTGGCGGCCACGGTGGGCATCTGGCTCGTCGCCAGCGCGGCGGCGGCGTTCAACTGCCTGGTCGAGCAACACATCGACGCGCGGATGAAGCGCACCGCTTGGCGGCCCACGGCCCGGGGTGAGTTGAGCAACACCCAGACGCTGGCGTTTGCCGGGCTGCTCTGCGGTGCGGGCATGGCGGTGCTCTGGATTTGGGTCAACCCATTGACGATGTGGCTCACCTTCGGCACCTTCGTCGGCTACGCCATCGTCTACACCGTGCTGCTCAAGCCCGCCACGCCGCAGAACATCGTGATCGGCGGGGCCTCGGGTGCCATGCCGCCGGTGCTGGGCTGGGCGGCGATGCGCGGCGAGGTTGGGCCCGAGGCCCTGATCCTGTGCCTCATCATCTTCCTGTGGACACCGCCGCACTTCTGGGCGCTGGCGCTCTACCGGGCCGACGACTACGCCCGCGCCGGCCTGCCGATGTTGCCGGTGACCCATGGCAACGACTTCACCCGGCTGCAGATCCTGCTCTACACCTTCGTGCTGTTTGCGGCCACGCTGCTGCCCTTCATCTACGGCATGAGCAGCTGGATCTACCTGGTCGGCGCCACCGCGCTGGGCTTGGGCTTCTGCGGCTACGCCTTCGCGCTCTGGCGCCGCTACAGCGAGGCGCTGGCCCGGCGGACCTTCCGTTTCTCGATCTGGCACCTGATGCTGCTGTTTGCGGTGCTGCTGGTCGATCACTACCTGGGCCCGCTGCTGGGGCTCTGAAGGAATGCGCCGCCGCCACGTCCTCCTGTTTGGCGCCATGCTGCCCTTGGCGGCCTGTGACCGGCCAGGCGGGGGCTCCCCGAAGAGCGGATTCCAGGGCATCGACATCACGGGCGCCGACTACGCCCGGGAGCTCACCCTGCCCGACATCGATGGCCGCCCCCGCAGCTTGGCCGAGTTCGCAGGCAAGGTGGTGGTGGTGTTCTTCGGTTTCACGCAGTGTCCGGACGTCTGCCCCACCACCCTGGCCGAGCTGGCCGCCGTGAAGAAGCAGCTCGGTCCGGCGGGCGAGCGGGTGCAGACGGTCTTCGTCACCCTTGACCCCGAACGCGACACGGCGGAGATCCTGCGGTCCTATGTCACGGCCTTCGATCCGGGGGTGATCGCGCTGCGCGGCACGCCAGAGCAGACGCTGGCCTTCGCCAAGTCCTTCAAGGTCTTTTTCCAGAAGGTCCCGGGCAAGGAGCCCGGCAGCTACTCGGTCGACCACACCGCCGGCGCCTATGTGTTCGATCCGCGCGGTCGGGTCAGGCTGTTCGTGCGTTACGGTCAACCGGTGGCGGGCTGGGTCGCGGACCTGCAGCAGTTGTTGGGCTGAACGAACAGCCGCTGGGCAGGCGGCCCAGCGGGGCCAACCCGCCCTCAGGCGGTCATCGCCTGCCGCATTTTCTTCATCGCCGCCACCTCGATCTGGCGGATGCGCTCGGCGCTGACGCCGTATTCGGCCGCCAGTTCGTGCAACGTCATACCGCCCGAGCCGTCGTCCTCGACCTTGAGCCAGCGCTCCTCGACGATCCGTCGGCTGCGCGCATCCAGCACCTCGAGCGCCCGGTCGATGCCGTCGCTCGCCAGGGCGTCGCGGTGCATCGCGTCGAGCACGCGGGTGGGCTCGGTGCTCTCATCGGCCAGGTAGGCGATGGGGGCGTAGCTTTCCTCGCCGTCGTCCTGGGTCTGCGGCTCCAGCGCGACGTCGCCGCCCGCCATCCGCGTCTCCATCTCGATGACGTCCTCGCGCTTGACCTTGAGGTCGCGGGCCACCAGATCGACCTCGGCCTCGGTCAGCCTGCTGCGGTGCAGATCCGCATCGGCAGCGCTCGACTTGAGGCCTTGCTTCATCGAGCGCAGGTTGAAGAAAAGCTTGCGCTGCGCCTTGGTCGTGGCGACCTTGACCATGCGCCAATTCTTGAGCACGTACTCGTGGATCTCGGCCCGGATCCAGTGCAAGGCGTAGCTCACCAAGCGCACGCCCTGGGAGGGATCGAAGCGCTTGACCGCCTTCATCAGGCCGACATTGCCTTCCTGGATCAGGTCGCCGTGAGGCAGGCCGTAGCCCAGGTACTGGCGCGAGACCGACACCACCAGCCGCAGATGGGACAGCACCAGCTGTCCGGCGGCCTTCAGGTCGTTGTCGGCACGCAGGCGCTGGCCGAGCGACTGCTCCTCCTCGAGGGTGAGCATCGGCAGCCGGTTCACGGCGGCGATGTAGGCGTCGAGGTTGCCCAGCGAGGGCAGCAGCGCCCAGGGGTCGCGGGCCACCAGGGAGCCCGCAGCGGGGTTCATCGGCAGAACGGCTGTCGCGGAAGTCGAGTTCATTTGAATCCTCCTTCAATGCCATCGATATTAGCACTCTGGATCGATGAGTGCTAAGACCATCTCAGGGAAAGCGAGGGGGTCGATCGATCGCCCGAGCGTGGGGTGTCTGGGTGTGAGGCCCGGGTTCGGGATGGGGGCCACAAGGCGGCGGCCACGAGGATGGTGGTGGGTACACTGACTGCGTTGCTGGGCGAGGATCCTCTCCAGACTCGCCCGTCTCGCTTGACCTCACACCATGCACATCATTCTTGCCGAGGACGATCCCGCGCTGGCCGAATCCACCGCTCGGGCGCTGCGCACCCAGGGCTGGGTGGTCGACCACACGCCGCGCGGCGAACCGGTGCCGGCCTCGGTCAAGGCCGACCCCTACGACCTGGTCATCCTCGACATTGGCCTGGAAGGCATCGACGGTTTCGAGACCCTGCAGCGCGTGCGCGCCCAGGGCTCGACCCTTCCGGTGTTGATGCTCACCGCCCGCGACGCTGTCGAGGACCGCGTGCGCGGCCTGGAGATGGGTGCCGACGACTACCTGGTCAAGCCCTTTGCCCTGGCCGAGTTGATTGCCCGGGTGCGCGTGCTCACGCGCCGCCACCAGGCCCGCCTGGGCAGCGTCCTGACCATGGGCAGTCTGCGCATGGACCTGCAGGCGCGGCGGGTCTGGATCGATGATCAGGCCCTGGACCTGTCGGCGCGCGAATGGGCCGTGCTGGAATACCTCCTCAGCCGCGCCGGCCATGTGGTCGGCAAGGAGCAGATCCTGCAGGCCATCAGCGGCTGGGACGATGCGCTGTCCGAGAACGCGGTGGAGGTCTATGTATCCCGCCTGCGGCCCAAGATCGAGCCTGCCGGCCTCAGGATCCGCGCGGTCCGGGGCTTTGGCTACCTGATGGAGGAGGCCGCGCCCGCGGCACCCGGCGGGTGATGCTGCGCAGCCTGAAGGCCACCCTGATGCTCTGGGTGGCGCTGCTGATGCTCCTGATCGTGCCCACGCGAGCGGTCTTTGATCTGCGCGGCCAGGTGGCGCGCAATGACGCCGCCTACGACGTCTCCCTGAGCGACTGGGCACTGGCCCTGGGCAACCTCGTGCATGTGGAGGCCGGCGAGGTCCGGTTCGAGCTCAATGCGCAGACCGAGGAATCCCTGCGCACCACCAGCACCGACGACAGCATCTATTACGTGGTGCTCGGGCCGGACGGCCGGGTTCTGGCCGGGGACGCGCCGCTGGCCGAGCGCCCGATCACGCTCAAGCGCGGCGAGCGGCTGATGGGCGACACCCGCATCGGCGGCGTGCCGGTCCGCATGGCCGTGCACGCGGTCGAGTGCGCCGCGGCGCTCTGCCAGGTGCGCGTGGCCGAGACGCTGGGCAAGCGGGAACGCGCCCGCGACGAGACGCTGGTGCTCACCGGCACGGTGGCACTCGCGGCCGGGGCGCTGTTCGCCGCCGCCATCGGCCTGGTGGTCTCGAGGACCATGCACCCCCTCACCGCCGTGAACGAGCAGCTCGCCCAGCGGTCGCTCGACGACCTGCGACCCCTGCGCCGCGGCCGCATGCCCAGCGAGGTCCAGCCCCTGATCGATGCGGTCGACCAGCTGCTGCGCCGCGTGGCCACCGATGCCGATCGGCAGCGCCATTTCATCGCCGATGCCGCCCACCAGCTGCGAACCCCGTTGACGGCGCTGCGCACCGAGACCGAGCTCGCGCTGCTGGAGCCCCATCCTCCGGCGGTCCATGCCACGATGGAGCGCCTGCACCGATCGGCACAGCGCGTGGCCCGGCTGGCCGACCAGCTGCTCACGCTGGCGCGCGCGGAGGCCAGCAGCCGCGAGCCGGGGGCCTTCGAGCCGGTGAACCTCAAGACGGTGGCGCATGACGCGGCAAGGGATTGGGTCCCCCGGGCGCTGGAGCGCGGCGCGGACCTCGGTTTCCAGCTCGAGCCGGCACAGGTGCTCGGGCGGCGTCATCTGCTCGGCGAGCTGCTTGCCAACCTCATCCACAACGCCCTCGAGTACGCGACCTCCGACCCCGACCTGCCGGCCCGCATCACAGTGCGCACCGGCAATGGGGGCTTGGGCGAAGTGGTGCTGGAGGTCGAGGACAACGGCCCCGGCATCGCGCCCGGCGAGCGCGACCGCGTGCTGGAACGCTTCTACCGCCCGCCGGGGGCCATCGGCTCGGGCAGCGGCCTGGGCCTGGCCATCGTTCGCGACATCGCCCAGACCCATGGCGCCCGGCTATCCCTCCTCGAGGGCGAGGACGGTCGCGGTCTGCGGGTGAGGGTGTCGTTCCCGGCCGCCTGACAGCGTCCGGACGGCGTCAATCCCGGCCTTGGGCCACGAAGTGAGGGTTCTCGAAGCCCGGCTTGCCGTAGCGCAGCACGGCACCCGCAAGCGTTTCCACCCTTCCGCCCGCCGCAGCGAGCACGGCGTGGCCGGCAGCGGTGTCCCACTCCATCGTGCGGCCCAGGCGGGGGTAGAGGTCGGCTTCGCCGGCGGCCAGCAGGCAGAACTTCAATGACGAGCCGGCCGCACTCAGGGAGGCGACGTGCCGGCCCCGCAGGAAGGCGTCCAGCGCCGCAGCATCCCCGTGGGAGCGGCTGCCCACGACCGTGAGGCCCTCGGCCGGCGGTCTGCGCGCCCGGATCGACCGGCGGCCAGCTGCATCCTCGACCCAGGCGCCAAGGTCGTCTGTCCCGGTAACGCCGCTGAAGAGCCGTCCGATCGCGGGCGCCAGCACCACGCCCAGGACCGGTTCGCCCTCCTGGATCAACGCAATGTTGACGGTGAATTCACCGTTGCGGGACACGAACTCCCGGGTCCCGTCCAGCGGGTCGACCAGCCAGAACTCCCGACCCACCGCCGGACATTCGCCGCGCGCGGCCTCTTCCTCGGCCACCACCGGGATCGCCGGTGTCAAGCGGCGCAGGCCGGCGGTGATCAGCGCCTCGGCGCGCTCATCGGCCTCGGTCACCGGCGAGGCGTCGGCCTTGGCCCGGGCCGTGAAGTCGCTGCCATAGACCTCGAGGATCAGCGCACCAGCTTGACGCGCCAGGGCCTCCAGCGCGGGCAGCAAGGCAATTCGGTCGTGAGCGCTCAGCGGCACGGGGGCCCCCGCCCGGGCTCAGACGTTGAAGAGGAAGTGCAACACGTCGCCGTCCTTGACGACGTATTCCTTGCCTTCGGCGCGCATCTTGCCGGCCTCCTTGGCACCCTGTTCGCCCTTGAAGGCGACGAAGTCCTCGTAGGCGATGGTCTGGGCGCGGATGAAGCCGCGCTCGAAGTCGGTGTGGATCGCGGCCGCGGCCTGGGGTGCCGTGTCGCCGACGTGGATGGTCCAGGCCCGCACCTCCTTCACACCTGCGGTGAAGTAGGTCTGCAGACCCAGCAGCCGGAACGCGGCGCGGATCAGCCGGTTCAGGCCCGGCTCGTCCTGCCCCATCTCCTGGAGGAACATCAGGCGGTCCTCATCGGACATGTCGGACAGCTCCGACTCGGTCTTGGCGCAGATGGCCACCACCGGGGCGTTCTGGGCTGCGGCGTAGGCCTGCAGGCGTTCCAGGAAAGGGTTGTTGGTGAAACCGTCTTCCGCCACGTTGCCCACGAACATCGCCGGCTTGGCGGTGATCAGGCACAGCGGCTTGAGGATGGCCTGCTCTTCCTTGCTGAAGGGGATGCCGCGCACCGGCTGGGCCTGGTCCAGGGCCGCCTGGCATTTCTCGAGCACCTTGACCAGCGCGGCGGCTTCCTTGTCATTGCCCGAGCGCGCCGCCTTCACGTAGCGGTGCAGGCTCTTCTCGACGGTACTGAGGTCGGCCAGGCAGAGTTCGGTCTGGATCACCTCGATGTCGGAGATCGGGTCCACCCGGCCTGCCACATGGATGACGTTCTCGTCCTCGAAGCAGCGCACCACGTTGATGATGGCGTCGGTCTCGCGGATGTGGCTGAGGAACTGGTTGCCGAGGCCCTCGCCCTTGCTGGCACCTGCCACCAGGCCGGCGATGTCGACGAACTCCACGATCGCCGGGAGCACCCGCTCCGGTTGCACGATCTCGGCCAGCTTGCCCAGCCGGGGGTCGGGCAGCTCCACGATGCCCACATTGGGCTCGATCGTGCAGAAGGGGTAGTTCTCGGCGGCGATGCCGGCCTTGGTCAGGGCATTGAAGAGGGTGGACTTGCCCACGTTGGGCAAGCCCACGATGCCGCACTTGAGACTCATATCGCTGGGGGTTTCCGTTCAAAAGCCGAGGCTGGCGAGCAGGTCATCGACCTCGCCCTGGTTCTGCACGACATCGGTCCGGCCCGTGGGATCCACGACCGGGCCGTTCAAGACCATCTGTTCCACCTTCTGGGCGGTCTCGGGCGGGGCCGCCTGCAGCAACAGCTTGACCAGCGAGTTCTCGAGATCGCTCGCCAGCGACACCACCTTGGTCACCACCTGGCCGGTGAGGTCGTGGAAGTCCTGGGCCATCATGATGTCGGTCAGGTGGTGGTCGATGCGGCTGGTGGCCGCTTCGACATCGCCCACGAAGTTCATCACCGCACCCGAGGCCACGGCCTTGACCGGGTCGGCCACGATCGCTGCCGCCATGCGGCGCGTCTCGGCAGCGATGCGCCCATGCTCGGCCTTGGCCTGGTCCACCGAGTTCAGCACCTTGTTGGCCGCCTCGGCGGTCTTCTCGGCGATGTAGTTCAGCCGACTGCGCGCATCGGGCAGGCCCTCGGCCGCCGATTGCAGAGTGGGCATCACGCCCAACTGGGCCAGCGTGTCGTGCAGCTGACGGGTGATGTGGCCGAGCTGCTGGAACACTTCGGCCGACGCACCGCCGGCCGCCTGTGAGGCTGTGGTGCTCGCTTGGTTTGTCGTCATGCGGGAGGTCTCCAGGGTCGCGCTCACGCCGTGGCGGACAGCTTTTGCAGGATCTTCTGGACCTTCTCTTCCAGCGTCGCCTTGGTGAAGGGCTTGACGATGTAGCCGGCCGCGCCGGTCTGGGCCGCCAGCACGATGTCTTCCTTGCGGGCCTCGGCCGTGACCATCAGCACCGGAATGTGCTTGAGGCTGTCGTCGGACTTGATGGCCTTGAGGAGATCAAAGCCGTTCATGTTGGGCATGTTGATATCGCTCACCACGAAGTCGAACTTGATGTTCTTGAGCAGCTGCAGCGCAGCCGCGCCGTCTTCGGCCTCCTCGGCATTGGTGTAGCCGATCTCCTTCAGCAGGCCGCGGACGATGCGCCTCATCGTCGAGAAATCGTCGACGATCAGGAACTTGAGGTCGGTTTGGCTCATGGTCATAGTCCTCGTGATGCTTGTCTTTGACCGGTCTTGCTCGGGCCGCAACCCGGTGGGCGCAGCGGCAGGCAGCGCCAGCGCGTGCTTGTCCGGATTATCGTTTGTCCGCGTTGGCCCGCGGGCCCGGCGGTGCACTTGGATTGAGGGCGGACTCGGGGCTCTCGGCAGGCGGGTTCGAGGCACGGGAGGTGTCGCGCAGGCGCTCCTCGGCCTCGCTGTTCATGACGATGATGCTGATGCGTCGGTTCACCGGGTTGGCCGGGGCCTCCCGGTCGAAGGGCGTGCTGGCCGCCAACCCCTGGACCCGCAGCACCTGCTCGTCGGGCAGGCCGCCCGCCACCAGCTCGCGCCGCGAGGCATTGGCCCGATCGGCCGACAGCTCCCAGTTGCTGTAGCCGGCGGCACCCCCGCCGTAGGGGGCGGCGTCGGTGTGCCCCTCGAGCGTCAACCGGTTCGGCACCTCGACCAGCACGCTGCTGATGGCCCTGAGCAGCTCGCGCATGTAGGGTTGCACGATGGAGGAGCCGGTCGCGAACATCGGGCGGTTTTGGTCGTCGACGATCTGGATGCGCAGGCCGTCGGGAGTCATGTCCAGGCGGATCTGGGATTTGAAGTCGGTCAGCAGCGGGCTGGCCGAGATGACCTTCTCGACGCGCTCGCGCAGGGCCTTGAGCCGTGCCGCCTCCGAGGTCGCCCGTTCGGCCTTGAGCGCCTGCAAGGTGTAGGACTTGGTCTCGGCCTCGGTCTGGCCCTTGCGGACCTGACCGCCTACCGAGGTGATGTCCTTGCCGCCGCCCTTGACGACGCTGGAGCTGTCGCCGGAGCCAGCGCCGCCCGCCATCGAGATCTTGATCGGGTTGTTGAAGTAGTCCTGGATGCCCTTGCGGTCGCCCTCGGTGGTGGAGCCCAGCAGCCACATCAGCAGGAAGAAGGCCATCATGGCCGTCACGAAGTCGGCGTAGGCGATCTTCCAGGCGCCGCCATGGTGGCCATGGCCGCCCTTCTTGACCTTCTTGACGATGATCGGCTGCAGCTTCTTGGCGTCACCAGCCATGGCGGGGCTCCCTCAGGGCGGTGGGCGTTCCGCTCACTTCTTCTTGCCCTTCACATGGCTTTCAAGTTCGGCGAAGGAGGGGCGTTCGGTGGAATACAGCGTCTTGCGCCCGAATTCCACCGCAATCGCCGGCGCATAGCCCTGCATGCTGGCCAGCAGCACCGTCTTGATGCACTGCAGCTCCTTGCTGCCCTCGTCGTTCTTCTGCTCCAGCAGGCCGCCCAGCGGCTCCACGACCGCATAGGCCAGCAAGATGCCGAGGAAGGTACCGACCAGGGCCGAGCCGATCATGCCGCCCAGCACGGCGGGCGGTTGCCCGACCGAGCCCATGGTGTTGACCACGCCCAGCACCGCCGCCACGATGCCGAAGGCGGGCAGGGCGCCGGCCAGCCGCGCGATGGCGGCCGCGGGCGCATGCGCCTCGTGGTGGTGGGTCTCGATCTCGCTGTCCATCAGCGACTCGATCTCGTGGGGGTTGAGGTTGCCCGACACCATCATGCGCAGGTAGTCGGTGATGAACTCCACCACATGGTGGTCGTGGCCCACGGTCGGGTATTTCTTGAAGAGCGGCGACTCGTGCGGCGCCTCGACATCCTTCTCGATCGCCATCAGCCCTTCCTTGCGGGCCTTCTGCAGGATGTCGAAGAGCAACGCCATCAGCTCCATGTAACGCGCCTTGGTGTACTTGGAGCCCTTGAGCAGGGTCGGCAGCGCCTTGCCCACGGCCTTGAGCAGCTTGGGCTGGTTGGCCACCATGAAGGCGCCCAGCGAGCCGCCGCCGATGGCCATCATCTCGGTGGGCAGCGCCTTGATGATCACCTGGATGTTGCCGCCGTGGATGATGTAGGCGCCGAAGATGCACCCCAACGCAATGACGTAGCCGATGATGACGATCATGGTGTGGGGGCTGGCTCAGGAGGCTGGATGGAGTGACTGCAACGACACCGACGGGAGAATGCGGCGGGGCATGGCCGCACGCGGAACTCTCAGGTTTATCGGCTGCTCAGCGACGCACTGTAGCCTCGCGGCCGCCCAAATGGCCCGCTGGCACAAAGGGTTGCCGATAAAGCCACACCGGCCGGCCGTCGGCGCAACGCCCCACTGCTTGGGGCTTCAGCTCGGTGGCCTCGAACTCCAGGCTGACGAGCCAGGCCCCCGGGGCCAGTTCCGTACCCGCCTTGGCCACCGCCCGCGGGAGGCTTTCGGGGCGCTGGAACAGATAGACCAGGCCATAAGGGGCCCAGTCCTGGCGCCAGAGGTCACCGCGCTTCACGTGGGCCCAGCGGCAACGCCAGCGCGCGAGCCAGGCCAAGAGTCGGCTCCACTCGGTGCCGTCCAGCCGGGCCTGTGGGTAGGCCCGGCGCAGTGCCTGCAGCCCATGGCCCAGGCCGCAACCGGCGTCCAGCACGGCCGCCCCGGCCGGCAGCGGCGCCAGCCGGGCCAGCTCATCCAGCGCCCCGGCCGGCGTGGGGAAGAAGGGCGCGTCGCGCCAGGCGCGCAGGGGGTAGGCCAGCGCCAGCAGCGTCAGCGCCAACAGCCAGGCCCAGCCGGGCAGGGCGCCCACTGCGCCGCTGGCCCACAGCGAGACCGGGAATCCGGCGGCCACCAGCAGGCGGCGCATGGGGGTGGCCGCCACGATGCTCAGCGCGGCACCCACCACTGTTCCGAGCAGGGCGCCGATCCAGGGCGGTGCGACCGCGTGATGCAGCGCCAGGTAGAGGCCCCAGGCCACCGCCCAGGCCAGCAGCGCCGGCAGCGGCCAGCTGCTGTGGAGCCATGCCCTGCCTCCGGCCGGCGCTGCTGGCCGGGCCACCGCCGATGTCCGGCGCACAGGCTTCTCGGGGGGGCGTTTCAGGACAGGCTCCCTTGGCGCGGCCGTGTCTGCGCGGGCGCGACCCGGCCCGCGCTCCACCCCGGCGACCCGCCAGAACAAGCCCGCCAAGCAGCGCCAGTTCTCTGGATCGAGCGCCCGCCCCGGGTGAAAGAATCCACGGGCGGTGCTTCGCGAAGCTCCTCCACTGACCGCCCAGGCCGTTGTCCCGAGGCGGTGAAGGGGAGGGCGGAGTTCGAATATTCGGTGGAATGCATGACCCGGCTCTTGTTGCTGATTCTCCTCGCCACACAGATTGCCTGCGCGCCATTGGCCGAATTCAAGCGGCCTGTGGCGCCGGTCCCGGCCGTCTGGAGCGCCGCCCCAGCCGCCCCCGCTTTTGACGCCAGCCGGGTGCACTGGGATCGGTATTTCGTCGATCCCCGTCTGCGCGCCCTCATTGCCGCCGCGCTGCAGAACAACCGCGACCTGAAGGTGGCCATCTCCCGGGTGCAGGAAGCGCGCGCGCAGTTCGGCATCGCTCGGGCCGACAGCCTGCCCGCCCTCAACCTGCTGGGCCGGGCCAGCCTGGACCACACCGCGTCGCAGGGCCTGGCCTCCACCAGCACCAGCGAGCGCTACGACCTGAGCCTCTCCAGCGTATCCTTCGAGGCCGATTTCTGGGGGCGCATCGCCAATCTCACCGAAGCCGCTCGCAACAGCTATCTGGCCTCGGAAGACGCCCGCCGTGCCGTCCAGCTGTCCCTGATCGCCGAGGTGGCCAACGCCTATTTCATGCTCAGCCACCACGAGGCCCAACTGAAGCTCGCGCGGGAGACCGTCCACCTGCGCGCCCAGTCCCTGGAGATCATCGGCCGCGGGCTCGACATCGGCGCCTCCTACGATCTGGAGCTGCAGGAATCGGCCGCGCTGCTGGAATCAGCGCGCTCCGTGACCGCGGCGCTGCAGCATCAAATCAATGTCAGCACCCACCAGCTTGATTTCCTGGTTGGCCACGCGCAGACGGACCTGCCGCAGGGGCTGGCCCTGGACGAGCAGGCGCTGGAGAGTGATCTCGCGCCCGGCCTGCCCGCCGAGGTCCTGCTGCTGCGCCCCGACGTCATGGCCGCCGAGAAGCGCCTGGCCGCCTCGCACGCCAACGTTGCCGCGGCGCGCGCGGCCTTCCTGCCCAAGGTGGTGCTCACGGCCAGCATGGGCCTGGCCAGCGCGGGCCTGTCCAGCCTCTTCCAATCGGGGGCCTGGGCCTTCCAGCCGGCCATCTCCCTGCCGCTCTTCGACGGCGGGCGGCTCAACGCATCCATGGACCTTGCGCAGGCCCGCAAGCTCACGGCGGTGGCTGATTACGAGCGCACCATCCAGCAGGCCTTCCGCGAGGTGGCCGACCAGCTCTCGTCCCGGGCTTCCCTGGCGGCGCAGATGCGCTCGGCCTTGGCCGTGCGCCAGGCCCAGCTGCGCCGGCTGGAGATCACCCAGGCCCGCTACCGGGCCGGCCTGATCGGCTACCTGGAGGTCCTGGAGGCTGAAAGGGAGGCGCTGGCCGCGCACCAGACCAGCACCCAGCTTCGGCGCGCCCAACTGGAAGCGGCCACCCAGCTCTACAAGGCCTTGGGCGGTGGCAGCCAGACCAGCGCGCCGGCCTGAGCAGGCCAAAGCCCAGCCCCTTGCCGCCTTCCCATGAACGCACCGGTTCAAGACGACGCCAGCAGCCGACTGATGCGCGCGGTCGAGGCGCAGAACGCTGGGCAGATCGACACGGCGGAGGCACTCTTCAGGGCGGCGTTGGCGGATGAGCCTACTGACGTTGCGGCCTGCTTTGCAGCCCACTACTCGCTGGGGGCGATCCTCGCCAACCGGCAAGACCAGGCGGAGGCGCTCACCCACCTGAATGCGGCGGTGGTCGGCAATCCGGCCTTCGCCCCCAGCTACCTGGCGCGGGCCCAGATCCTGAAGCAGCTCAACCGCCCGGCCGAGGCCCTGGCCGACACCCAGATGGCGCTGCGGCTCGACGACAGCCTGGCCGTGGCCCACGCGCTCGGCGCCGAGCTGCTCGGCGTGCTGGCGGTCCGGCCCCCGGCATCCGCAGGCCTCGATTGCAATGCGCCCCTGGTGCTGCCGCAGCCGCTGATCGACCTCATGGCCCTGG
>CAISYQ010000448.1 GCA_903889735.1 uncultured Methylibium sp. | reverse complement strand
GGCCCCAACCGCCTGCCGAAGGGGCCGCGACGCACGTTCGCCGTGATCGCTGTCGGGGTGGTGCTGCAGCCGATGTTCCTGCTGCTGCTCGCCACCGCCGCGGTCTACGGTTTCGTGGGCAGCCTGGCCGATGCGCTCTCGCTGCTGGTCTCGGTGGGGCTGGTGGCCGCCATCTCGGTCTACCAGGAGCTGCGCACCGAGCGCGTGCTCGAGGCGCTGAAGGACCTGGCCAGCCCGCGTTCCCGGGTGCTGCGAGGCGGTGTCGTGCGGCATGTCTCGAGCCAGGAACTGGTGCGCGGCGACCGGCTGCTGGTGGCCGAGGGCGACCGGCTCGCCTGCGACGCCCAGCTGCTGGAGGCGCATGGCCTGGCGGTCGATGAGTCGCTGCTGACCGGGGAGTCGGCGCCGGTGCCGAAGCGGGCGCGGTCCCCCGGTCATTCGACTGGCCTGGACGCGACGCCAGCCGGCTTGTGCGGCACACCAGCAGCCTCGATGGAACGCGCCGACCTGCGGACCGGCGGGGGGAACGCCGGGGCCCCCACCACCCCGCCCGATGCGCTGCGGGCCGGCACGCTGGTGGTCAGCGGCGACGGCGTGGCCCTCGTCACCGCCACCGGCGCGCACACCGAGCTCGGGCGCATCGGCAAGTCACTGACAACGATCGAGGCCCGCCCGAGCCGTGTGCAGACCGAGCTCGGCCAGATCGTGCGCGGCGTGGCGGTGGCCGCGACGCTGACCTGCCTGGCCGCCGCCTGGCTGTATGGCGCGCGCCAGGGCTCATGGACGGAGGGGCTGCTGGTGGGCCTCACGCTCGCGATGGCGATCATCCCGGAGGAATTCGCCGTGGTCTGGACGGTGATCCTCGCGCTGGGGGCCTGGCGCCTGTCGCGCCACCAGGTGCTGACGCGCCAGCCCCAGGCCATCGAGGCCCTGGGCACGACCCGCGTTCTCTGCGTCGACAAGACCGGCACGCTGACCCACAACCGGATGGAGCTGCTGGCCCTCGCCACGCCCCGAGACAGCGCCATGCTCAACCCCGGCGCACCCGCCGATGCGCGCTTCACCGAACTGCTCGCCATGGCCACGCTCGCCAGCGCCGCCGACGGCCTGGAGCCCATGGACCGCGCCATCCTGAGGTTGCGCGAGCGCTCGCTGGCCGCCGGGGTATCCAGGAAATTCGCCGCCGGCAGGGACGACGAGGCCGCAGGTGCAACCCCCGCAGCGGCCGCAACGGCCGCGGGAAGCGCCGGGATGAGCGCCCGCGCAGCAGCGGGAGGTGCCGGGGCTAACGCCCGCGAGGACGCCGACGACACCCCTCCGCCGCCCAGCGCCCTGCTGCACCGCCAGGGCGTCTCGCCCGAGCTGCCCTGCGTGGTGCACGCCTGGCGCATGGGCGATGGCCCGGGCCTGATCGCGGTGAAGGGCGCGCCGGAGACGGTGATCGCCCAGACCCGCCTCGGCCCCGCCGATGCCACGGCCGTCCTGCGCCAAGCCGAGGAGCTGGCCGCGCAGGGCCTGCGCGTGCTGGCCGTGGCCCATGCCGAATGGGACCCCGCCCTGCCCCTGCCTGCGCCCCTGCCGCCCCTGGGCTGGGACGGCCTGATCGGCTTCCAGGACCCCCTGCGCGAGGATGTGCCCGAGGCCGTGGCCACCTGCCTGCGCGCCGGGCTGCGGGTGGTGATGATCACCGGCGACGCGCCGGCCACCGCGGCCGCCATCGCCCGCCAGGCCGGGCTGGACGCGCAGCAGGTGGTCACCGGCGCGGCGCTCGGGGTGCTGGACGAGGCTGCGCTCGAGGCCACCGTGGGCGCGGTGTCGGTGTTCGCCCGGGTCAGCCCGCAGCAGAAGCTCGCCATCGTGCGCGCACTGCAGCAGCGCGGCGAGGTGGTGGCCATGACGGGAGACGGCGTGAACGACGCCATCGCGCTGCGCGCCGCCGACATCGGCGTGGCCATGGGCCGGCGCGGTACCGACGTGGCCCGCGAGTCCGCGGCGCTGGTGCTGCTGGACGACAGCTTCTCGGCGCTGGTGGCGGCCGTGCGGCTGGGCCGGCGCATCTTCATCAACCTGCAGCGCTCAGTGACCTACCTGCTGGCGGTGCACCTGCCCATCGTCACGGTGTCGCTGATCCCCGTGCTCTTTGGCGGCCCGGTGCTGCTGCTGCCGCTGCACGTGGTGTTCCTTGAGCTCATCATCGACCCCGCCTGCTCGCTGGTGTTCGAGGCCGAGGCCGAACCGCCCGACTGCATGGCGCGGCCGCCGCGGCCAGCGCAGGTGCGGCTGATCTCGCGTCAGGGTTTGATGAGCGCCCTGGCGGCCGGTGCGCTGGCGGCACTCCTGGTCGGTGCGGTGCAGGTGCTGGGCCATTGGGGGCGCTGGCCCGCACCTTGGCTGCGCTTTGCCGCGCTGAGCTCGCTGATTGCGGGCAACCTCGCCATGCTGGCCTGGTTTCTCGGCCGCCTCCCCGAGAGTCTGGCCGCCGCCGGTCGACCCGCGGCCCGCCCGCCCAACCGGGCGCTGCTGGGCCTGCTGACCGGCCTGTGCCTGACCTACGCCCTGGTGCTGCTGCTGGCGCCGCTGGCGCAGCGCTTCGGCCTGCCCGAGGGGCCTGCCGTGCAGGCGGTGGGCGCCCTGCTGCTGGTCGGCGCCGCACTGTCGGCGCTGCGCCTGCACATCACCAGGACCCGCCTGCCCCGACCGGGTGGCCCGTGCGAAACCGCGTGAACCGACTCACGCCCTCTGGCGAGGCCGACCTGGGACGCCCTGACCTGACACCCCCCCCGTTCCTCTTGAGCGCTGCGGGATCGCCGCCAGAGCCACGGTCGCCACCCACGGAACCCAGCCGCCGGTGAGCGATCAGGACACCCTGAAATTGCCGAACTGCCAGGGATCGGAGAGGTCGAGCTCCTCGGTGTAGAGCCAACCACGGCCTTCCAGCGGCGTCCAGCGACTGGCCACCCCGACCACCCGGCCGAGGTAGGGGCGGCACAGCCGCAGGATCTCGTCGAAGGGCAGGTCGTCGGGCTCAACCACGTCGCAGGTGGGGTTCTTCATGACCCAGACCGTGCCAGCCATCACCGCGGCCGCGACCTGCAGACTGGTGGCGTTGTTGTGGGGTGCGAGCGCGCGCGCCTCCTCGATGGAGAGCTGCGAGCCGTACCAGTAGGCGCCTGCGCCCGGACCCATGAGCAACACGCCCAGCTCGTCGAAGCCACGGTCGATCTCGGCGCCCAGCACGCGCCGCTGAGGCTGGACCCCCCAGTTGCGGCCGGCCAGCTCGTGCAGCGAGAGCACCGCGTCGTCGCAGGGGTGGTAGGCGTAGTGCACCGTCGGGCGGTAGTCGGGGCAGGCCGGATCGCCGAGGGTGAGGTGATCGGCGATCGAGATCGATTCGCCATGCGTGATCAGGAAACCATGCTGCGGCCCGGCCAGCGGCGTCCAGCTGCGCACCCGGACGCTGGCGCCCGGCCGATTCAGGTAGATGGCCGCCCGCGAGCCGGCCGGGTGGCGCAGGCCGTCCGGCGGAAATTGCCGCTCGTGGCTGCCCCAGCCCAGCTCGGCCGGCTGACAGGCCTCGCCGACGAAGCCGTCGACCGACCAGGTGTTGACGAATTCACCGCGGCGCTTGCGGACCGAGCTGATTTGGGTGTCGCGTTCGGCGATGTGGATGACCCGCACACCGAGGTCGCGGGCCAGGCGCGCCCATCCTGAGCGATCGCGCGGGCGTGGCTCCTGCGCAGCCGGGTGGCTCTGGGCCGCCAGCTCGAGCAGCGCCTGCTTGACGAAGTGGGACACCAGGCCGGGGTTGGCGCCGTGGGTGATCAGCGCGGTCGGGGCATCGCCGCCGGGCGTGCGCAGCGCCAGCGCGGCCTCGCGCAGCGCGTAGTTGGTGCGCTGCGCCAGTGGCAGCGAGGCATCAAGGTGGCCGCCCGCCCAGGGCTCGTTGCAGGTGTCGAGGTAGAGCACGCGCCGCTCCCGGCAGAAGGCGATCAGAGCCCGGCTGCTGACATTGACCGAGAGGTTCAGCAGGAAGTCACCGGCCCCCAGCAAGGGGTCCAGCAGCTCGCGCAGGTTGGCCTCGGTCACCGTTGTGTGCTGCAGTCTCACGCCCTGCTCGCGGGCCTTCTCGGCGTCGTCCTCGCCCGGCTTGATCACCGTGATCTGGTCCGGGCTCATGCCGATGTGGCGCAGCAGCAGCGGCAGCACGCCCTGCCCGATGCAGCCGAAGCCAAGCATCACCAACCGCCCCGCGAAGACCAGCGCCTGTCGCGGCCCGCTCATCGCAGGTCCCGCCGCCCCAAGGCGGAACGCCGTCGCGGGCCGGGCCGCCGCGCCTCAGGCCTGCAGGGCATGGCTGCCGATCAACACCGTGCCGGCCTGCTGCATGCGCTCGAAGGCGCGGGCGCCGTCCTGCGGTCGGGCACCCAGACCCGCCACCGCATCCCACAGCAAGAAAACCTCATAGCCGAGGTCGCGACCATCGGCGGCCGTGGCGAGCACGAAGGAATCGGTCGCCAACCCGGCGATGAAAAGCCTGCGCACACCGAGCACCCGAAGGCGGGCATGGAGGTCGGTTTCGACGAAGGCCGACGGGGTCTCGGCGGAGTGATCCCAGCCCTTGGAGACGATGCCCACGGTCGGGGGCAGCTTCACGCCCTCGGCGAAGGCCGCGCCACGGGTCCCGGCCACGCAATGCTCGGGCCAGGGTCCGCCCTGGGCCTGGAAGGAGCAATGTCCGGGGGGATGCCAGTCGCGACTGGCGAAGACCGGCAGGCCCTGGCGGGCGAAACCCTCCAGGCAGCGGTTCAGCGGCCCCACCACCGCCGCCGCGCCCGGCACGGGAAGTCGCCCGCCCGGCATGAAATCGCGCTGCATGTCGATCACCAGCAGGGCATCGCCTGCTCCCAGCGACACCCAGTCGGTGCGCTCGGTCGCCACGGTCCGATCAACAAGGATGGACGTCCTGCCCGCGACGGACGAATCGCCCGGGTCGGGAGACGGCGCCCGCAAGATCACCGGCCCCATGTCCACGGAGTCTATGGAGGACGGCTCCGGCGGGCGGAAACCGGACAGACCCTGAACCTGCGCGCGCCCCATCGCCATGCGGACTCCGAATCTCAATCTGAACCTGGATGGCGGGAGTGGGCGGCCGCGCGAGACATCCGGAAATCATTGACCCGCCAGCCGCGCACTGGAATGCGCGGCTGGCGGCAGTGGTGGGGATCCCCTCCCGGATCGTCAGGCCGGGCCGTCTGAGGCCGCCCCCATCCGTTCCGATGCACTGGCATCGCAACTCGACCCGATGACTCGGGTCCCTCACTTGCCCGATGAGCCTGCTTTTGCAAGCTCTTCAGACTCCTCGATGACTGAAGTTTCAGCCTCGGAGATGGCGGCCGATTGAGCTGGCGCAAGGATGCGGTGGAGCGCATCGGCGCCCGCGCAGCCGGCGAATCAGCGCGCAGCCCCCTTGCGCCGGCTCAATCAGACCGCCTGGGGCCTGGCGGAGCATTCAGCATGGGCCGGTGGTGGATGGGATCTGTGGTTCGCGCCGCAGCTTGCCGGTCTGGATGGCATGAAGGAGCAGCCTGATGAAAACCGATGCGCAATTGAAGACCGATGTCGCCAACGAGTTGCAGTGGGACCCCTCGATCAACTCGACCAATGTGGGCGTGGCCGTGAGGGACGGCATCATCACGCTCAGCGGCCACCTCGACACCTACGCCGAGAAGTACGCGATCGAGCGCGCCGTGCAGCGGGTGCAGGGCGTGAAGGCGGTGGCGGTGGAGCTGGACGTGAAGCTCGCCCCCGACCACAAGCGCAGCGACTCCGAGATCGCGGCGGCGGCGGAGTCGGCCTTCCGCTGGCACGCGTTGGTGCCTTCGGAGCGCATCCGCGTGAAGGTGGAGAAGGGCTGGGTCACGCTGAGCGGCGAGGTGGACTGGGAGTACCAGCGCAGCAGCGCCGACAAGGCGGTGCGCCCGCTGACCGGCGTGATCGGCGTGACCAACAGCGTCACGATCAAGGCGCAGTCAACACCGACCAACATCACCAACCGCATCCGCGATGCGCTGGCCCGCCAGGCCGAACGCGAGGCCAAGAACATCGAGGTGATGCTCAGCGGCTCGACCGTCACGCTGCGCGGCAAGGTCCATTCCTGGGCTGAGCGGGCGGCGGTGCAGGGAGCGGCTTGGTCGGCACCCGGCATCGCGCAGGTGGTCAACGAGTTGAAGGTCGAGAACTGAACGGGGGTTGCCGCTCGGGGCTTGCTGGCATGGGGTTGATGGGGTCAGCAAGCCCCTCTTCTGGGGGAGTTTTCTTTCAGCGCGGGTGATGGATGATGAAGACAGGCTGTGTTTCAACCATTCTGTTGAAGTGCGGACCCAGAGCGCTTGTCCAGGAGGCGCTGCGCCGTTGATCAGCATCATCCT
Organism: uncultured Methylibium sp.; assembly: GCA_903889735.1. Taxonomy (GTDB): domain Bacteria; phylum Pseudomonadota; class Gammaproteobacteria; order Burkholderiales; family Burkholderiaceae_C; genus Methylibium. Next base: position 3,266 of record CAISYQ010000448.1, on the reverse strand, counting down.
CGTTCATTCCTGGAGGCCTGATGGGCTATCAAGCAAGAGAAGCTCCGCTACGCATCTTGGTGGTTGACGACCACGCCATCGTGCGAGAGGGCTTGCGGCGCATCCTTGAAGACCCATTCATCGGCTGGAACATCGCCGAAGCCGCGGACGGCGCCGAGGCGCTGGCCTCAATGCGCCGTCAGCCGGCCGATGTGGCCATCATCGACCTGAGCATGGCGGGCATGGGCGGGCTTGAGCTCATCGCCTGCCTTCGCAACGAATTCAGCAAACTGGCCATCCTGGTGCTCAGCATGCACGAAGGCGAACACCACGCGGTGCTCGCCTTCCGGGCCGGCGCGAACGGCTACCTCACCAAAGACAGTGCCTCGGCCGATCTGCTGGTCGGTGCGCTGCGCCGCGTGGCCGAGGGGGGCGCCTTCGTCAGCCCGGGTCTCGCCGAGAAAATGCTGCAGCAGCGGGGCTCGGCGACAAGCACCCCAGGCCAAGCCGCCGACCTGTCGCCACGCGAGCGTCAGGTGCTGGGCCGTATCACCGACGGCGAGCGCCTCACCGACATCGCCGAAGCGCTGGGCTTGTCGATCCAGACGGTGAGCACTCACAAGATCCGCATCCTGGAAAAACTCCGCCTACCCAGTACCGCCGCGCTGATCCGCTACGGCCTCGCGTTGGACCCTGCTGAGCCGACTTGGGGCATCTCGGCGGTCGATAAGCCCCCCCCCCCCCGGAAATCTCCGGACTCGGCAACCTGACGCGTTCTGAGGTTCCGGGTGGCGCAGGCTCATGACGTGGCGCCGCCTGTCGCCGACCTCGTCACCGAGCTCTTGGCTGCAGCGGCCAGGGCGGCCACCACTTCCTCGTCGCTGACCTGGTGGAACTCCCGGTAGTGCAGGCCGATGGCGTGGAAGGGCGCCGGCTGCTCCAGGCACAGCACCTCGTCGGCCTCGCTCTCGCTGCGCAGCGCAGCGACCGTGTCCGCCGGCCCCACCGGGACCGCCAGGACGATGCGGGCCGGACGGCGCCGCCGCAGGGCCTGCAGCGCGGCCCGCACGGTGGTGCCGGTGGCGATGCCGTCATCGACCACGACCACCGTCGCACCCTCCACGGGCAGCGGCGCTCGGCCCCCCAGGTAGACACGGCGGCGGCGCTCGATCTCGACCAGTTCCTCCTGCGCCTGGCGGTCGATGTCGCGGCGGCGGGCCCCGGTGGTGCGGCAGAGCGCCTCATCGACCACCGTCTGCGGCGGGGGACCTTCGGCCACTGCCGCCACGGCGAGCTCCGGTTGCCCGGGCGCGCCGATCTTGCGCACCAGCAGCAGATCCAGCGGTGCCCCCAGCATGCGCGCCACCTCGGCGCCGATCGGCACGCCGCCGCGTGGCAGCGCGAGCACCACGACCGGCGGGCGCAGCGCCTGACCGGCCAGCCGGCGTGCCAGCGCGCGGCCCGCCTCGGCACGGTCCGCAAACAGGGCGCTGCTCATGTCCGTGGCGCCTGGAGGTGGGTGGCGAACCAGTCACCCGCCAGACGCGCCACCATCTCGAGCGCACCCGGTTCCTCGAACAGATGGGTGGCGCCCGGCACGATCTCCAGCCGCTTGTGGCAATGCAGGAGCCGCATCGCGCCCTGATTGAGGCCAAGCACATCGGTGTCGCGGCCGCCGACGATCAGCATCGTGGGGGCCTGGACGCGGGTGAGGTGCTCGGCGGCCAGGTCGGGCCGCCCCCCGCGCGACACCACCGCGGCCACCTGCCCCGGACGCTCGGCCGCGAGGCGCAGGGCCGCCGCGGCGCCGGTGCTCGCACCGAAGAGGCCGATGGGCATGCCGCTCACGGCGGGTTGCTGGCGCAGGACATCGAGGGCGTCGCCGAGCCGGCGGCAGAGCAGGCCGATGTCGAAGACCTTGTCGCGGTCCGCGGCCTCGTCCTCGGTCAGCAGGTCGAAGAGCAGCGTCGCCAAGCCATGGTCGTGCAGGACGCCAGCGACCCGCCGGTTGCGCGGGCTGAGCCGGCTGCTGCCACTGCCGTGCGCGAACACCACGGCGCCTGCAGCCCGTGAGGGCAGCTCGAAGCGACCCGCCAAACCCAGCGGGCCGATCTTCAGATCCTCCTCTGCCACCAGCGCATGCATGGACACCCCCCTCCCCACTTGGTGAGAACCATGATCGGCAGGCGCGGTGACGCCGCGCTTGATGCGGCGCAAGCGCTCCACGAGCCCCCCAAGCCCCTTCCCACGTCCGAAGCGGCTTGCGCCGCCGCAAGGCCGAGGTGCGGTGCCTGGCTAGATTGGGGGAAGGTCACCGCCCGGGACCACTTTCCAACAAGATCAATCAGAGAGGACCGCGCCATGCGCCACAACCCCGCAGGCTCCAGAGGGCTGCAATACGCCAGCCTCGCCACGCTGGCGGCGGTCATGGTCGGCTGCGGTGGCGGCATGGTCTCGTCGTTCTCACCCGCGGTCGATCTCACCATCGACGCGGCCAACCGCGACAGCGTGGGCCATGCCGCCGCGGCCGCCCTGCTGGCCCTGAGCCCCGCCGGCGCGGTACCGCTGCTCGGTGGCGGCCTGGGGGTGGCGCAGCCACAGGCGGCCCCGTCCGCGGGGACCACGGAGACCGTCTCCCCCGCAGCCCTATCCGCGCGCTGGCCCGGGCGGCTGGTGTCGCTGCTGCTCCACAAGCCGGGCGGCACCGACCGCCAGCGCCTGCAGCCCCAGGCGGTGGTGGGCCCGCTCACCGAGCCCTGCCTCATCAGCGGCACCGTCACCGTGAGCTTCGACGACAAAGACGGCAGCGCTTCCACCACGCGGGGCGATGTCCTTGATCTCAGCTTCAACGCCTGCAAGGACTCGCCCTTCGAGACCCTCTCGGGCCGGGTCACGGCGCTCTACCAGCAGGTAAAGAGCTCACCCACGACCGCGATCGACGTGCGCCTGAGCCTGACCCAGTTCTCCGACACGGCGACGAACCATGCGCTGAGTCTGGACGGCCCTCTGCTGCTGGCCTACACGGTCTCAACCGCCGGCGTAGAGACGGCCACCGTCACCGCCGATGGCCAGGTGGTGGCCACGGTGGCGACCCATGTGGCGTCTACGAGTCCAGCAGCACGGTGACCTGGGACTGGCTGCTGTGACAAGGCGGCCCCCGCTTCAGCGCCCCGGTACGGTCTGAGGGGCCTCTGTGCTCAAAAATTGATACAGCGACCGCACCCCCTGTGCCACCTCGGGCTCCGTCTCCCAGGCCGGCATGGCGGTGCTGCTCTCGGTCTGGCGCG
>CAISYQ010000447.1 GCA_903889735.1 uncultured Methylibium sp. | reverse complement strand
TTGCGCAGCGCGGCGCCGCGGCGGGCGGCCGGCGGCGAATGACGGTCCTCGAGACCACGGCGGGTGCATGGTCCCGCGAGCGCTACGACACGGCGGTGGCCGGACTGGCCCAGTCGCTGGTGGCCAGCGGCGTGCGCGTGCTGGCCACCCTGCTCGACAACGGTATCCCCTGGGCGGTGGTCGACGCGGCGGCGGCGGCGGCTGGCGTCGTGCATGTGCCGCTGCCGACTTTCTTCACGCCAGCGCAGCTGCAGCATGCCCTCGGCGCGGCCGGGGTGGACACCTTGTGCCTCATGCCTGCCGCGGCCACGCTGGCCGGCCCCAGGGCCCGGCCTCTGGCCTTGACCGCTGCGGGAGCGGACGCGGGCCTCGATGACGCGGTCTGGCTGCGGCTGCCCACATCGCCGGTGGCCATGCCGCCCGGCACCGCCAAGATCACCTTCACTTCGGGCACGACCGGTCAGCCCAAGGGCGTGTGCCTCGGCGCCGCGGGGATGGCTGCGGTGGCCCGCGGCATCGGCGAGGCCACCGCCACGCTCGGCCTCACCCGCCACCTCAGCGCCCTACCCCTGGCGGTGCTGCTGGAGAACGTGGCCGGATTGATGGCCCCGCTGCAGCGCGACGCCACCTGCATCGTGCTGCCGCTCGCCCAGGTCGGCCTGACCGGTTCCTCGCGTTTCGACCCGGCCCTGCTGCAGTCGGCGGTGCAGGCGCACTCGCCCGACAGCCTGATCCTGCTGCCGCAGATGCTGCGGGCCTGGACCGCCTGGCTCAGCGCCACCGGGCAGCGGGCGCCGGCCTCGCTGAAGCTGGTGGCGGTGGGCGGCGCGGCCGTTGGTGCACCCTTGCTGCAGGCTGCGCGCGCCGTCGGGCTGCCGGCCTACGAGGGCTACGGCCTCTCGGAGGGCGTGTCGGTCCAGACCCTCAACCTGCCGGGTGCCGACCGACCGGGCAGTGCTGGCCGGACGCTGCCGCATGCGCGCCTGCGCATCGCGACCGACGGCGAGATCGAGATCGGCGGCGCGCTGCACCTGGGCTACCTCGGCGACCGCGAGCCGGTGCCGGCCTGGTGGCCGAGCGGCGACCTCGGCACGTTCGATGCCGATGGATTCCTGCAGGTGCGGGGCCGCAAGAAGCAGGTGCTGATCACGGCCTACGGCCGCAATGTCTCGCCGGAGTGGGTCGAGCTGGCGCTGCAGGCCGCCGCTCCGGGCGGGATGCCGGTGCTGCTGCAGGCGGTGGTGTTCGGTGACGGCGAGCCGGCGCTCTCGGCCGTGCTGTGGCCGGTCCAAGCCGGGCTCTCCGATGCGGTGTTGCAGGGAGCCGTCGATGCCGCCAACGCCACGCTGCCCGACTATGCCCAGGTGCAGCACTGGGTGCGGTCGCCCCTGGCCTTCAGCGCCGAGACCGGCCTGGCCACCGCCAATGGCCGGCCGCAGCGCGCCGTGATCGCGGCCCGCCATGCCAGCCAGCTGCACGCGGCCGGTCAGGCCGCCCCTCGCGACGCGGCGCGTCAGGCGGCGCCTACCGAGGCGGCGCATCAGGCCTTGACGCCCTGATTCCTTTCTCCTTCTGGAACCCCAAGACCCCATGAGCTTCTACGCCCGACTGCTGAGCGACACCGCGGCCGACCGCGCCGCGCTGATCGCCACCGCCATCATCCAGGCCTGCCTGCGCGGCGAGGTGTCGCTGCCCAGCTACCAGGCCTTCCTCACCCAGGCCTTCCACCATGTGCGCCACACCGTGCCGCTGCTGCGCGCCTGCCGTGAGCGGGTGCTGGGCGAGCCCCGCCACGCCTGGCTGGCCGGGCCGCTGGAGGAGTACATCGAGGAAGAGCAGGGCCATGACGAGTGGATCCTCGACGACCTGGTGGCCTGCGGCGTGCCGCGTGAGTCGGTGCGTGACGGCCTGCCCGGCCACGCCACCGAGGTGATGGTGGCCTGCGCCTACGACACCATCGCGCGCCGCAACCCGCTGGGTTTCTTCGGCATGGTCCATGTGCTGGAGGGCAGCAGCGTCGCCCTGGCGCTGGTCGCGGCCGACCGGATCCAGTCGCAGCTTCGGCTGCCCGACTCGGCCTTCAGCTACCTGCGCTCGCACGGCACCCTGGACCAGGAGCATGTCGCCCACTTCGAGATGTTGATGGACCGTATCGAGGACCCCACCGACCAGGCCGACATCATTCACGGCGCGCGCGCCTTCTACCGTCTCTATGGCGACGTGTTCCGCAGCCTGCCGCTGCCGCCATCGGGCGCCATGAACCCGGCGGGGGCAAGCCATCCCGCGGGTGCGGCGGTGGGGCTGTGAGCGCCGGCATCCGCCTGGAGCAGGCGTCGGTGGTGCTCACCGGCGCGGCCGGTGGCATCGGGGCGCCCACGGCGCGACTGCTCGCGGCGGCCGGGGCGCGGCTGCTGCTGGTCGGGCGCGATGCCGCCCGGCTCGAGGCTCTGGCCCGCGAGCTCGACCCTGCCGCACGCGTTGAAGGTGACGCAGGCGGCGCTGGCGGCCGTGAAGGGGCCCGCGTGGACTGGTGCGCGGTCGACCTGACCACGCCCCAGGGCGTGGAGGCCGTGCGGATGATGGCGCTCGCACGCCGCGCCAATGTGCTGATCAACAACGCCGGCATCGCCAGCTTCGGCCGGCTCACCGCCCTGGGCGAGGCGCATGTGGCGCAGGTGATTGCGACCAACCTGCTCGCGCCCCTGCTGCTCACCCAGGCCCTGCTGCCCGGGCTGCTGGAGCGGCCGCAGGCCGCGGTGCTCCATGTCGGCTCGGCGCTGGGCCGGTTGGGCTTGCCGGGCTTCTCGGCCTACAGCGCCGCCAAGTTCGGCTTGCTGGGTTTCAGCGAGGCCCTGCGCCGCGAGCTGGCCGGTGGGCCGGTGCGGGTGCAGTACCTCGGCCCGCGCGTGACCGAGACCGGTTTCAATGCCCCCGAGGTGCTGGCCTACAACCAGACCACGGGCGCCGGCTCCGACACCGCGCAGGCCGTCGCCGAGGCCTTGGTGGCCCAGTTGCGCGACGGCAGTGCCGAGCGCTTTCTCGGCTTTCCCGAGAAGCTCGCGGTGCGTCTGAACGGTCTCATTCCCGCTGCGATGGACGGCGCTTTCAAGGCCCACCGTCTGGCGCTGCCGGCCCCCTGAATCTGTTGATGTGTCTGTTGAGGAGATCCCCGTGAAGAAAATCCAATTCCTGTTGATCGGCGGCTTGCTGGCCGCGAGCGGCCTGGGCGCGGCCCTGGCCGGTCCGGTGGAGGATGCCGTCGCCGAGGTACAGCACGAGTGGGAGGTGACCCGCTACCAGACCCCAGTCAAGGAGCGCGAGAAGCGCTTCGAGGCCCTGGCCGCCAAGGCGCGCCAGTTCAGCGAGGCCCACCCGGGCCGCAGCGAGCCCCTGGTTTGGGAGGGCATCGTCGTCAGCTCGCTGGCCGGCGAGAAGGGCGGCCTCGGCGCGCTCGGGCTGGTGAAGCAGGCCAAGAGTCTTTACGAGCAGGCGCTTGCGATCTCGCCCGAAGCGCTGGAGGGCTCGGCCTACAACAGCCTGGGGGTGCTCTATTACAAGGTGCCAGGCTGGCCCATCGGTTTCGGCGACAAGAAGCGCGCCGAGGAACTTCTCCATTACGCGCTCAAGCTCAACCCCAAGGGCATCGATCCCAATTTCTTCTACGGCGAATTCCTGGTGGAGCAGAAGCGCCCGGGTGATGCCCTGCCCTATCTGGAGCGGGCGCTCGAGGCGCCGCCCCGCGCCGGGCGGCAGATCGCCGACACCGGGCGCCGCGAGGAAGTGCGCGTCCTGATCGAGAAGGCGCGCGCCCAGATGGCGAACTGAGCCTCCGCCGGGATCCCCCCGGGAGATCTCAGTCCGCCGTCCCGGCCCCCGCCTGCGGGCCCGGCTTGGCCGCGGTGGCGGCCCGTGTCAGATGGACCTGGAAGCCGCTGCGGTCGGACCGGTTGCACCAGTCGATGGTCAGGCCGTGGAGCGAGGCGATGCGGCGCACGATCGACAGGCCCAGGCCGCTGCCAGGCTGGTGTTCGCCGGGCGGCCGGAAGAAGCGATCGCCCAGACGCGTCAGGTGCTCGGGCGGTACGCCCGGGCCCTCGTCGAGGATGTCGATGCCATCCGCACCGAAGCGCAGCGACACCGTCCCACCAGGCGGGCTGTGCCGCACCGCGTTGTCCAGCAGATTGCGCAGCAGCGACTCGATCAGGGCCGCATCGCCCGTCAGCGGCATCGGCACGCTGCCCAGTGCTGGCCAGTCGCAGGCGAGCTCCACCCGGTGCCGATCGGCCAGCGGCAGCAGGTCGCTGAACACCTGGGCCGTCACGGCCTGCCAGTCGATCGGCACCTGGGCCTCACCGAGGTGCAGACGGTCGAGCCGCGACATCGACAGCAGCTGGGTCACCAGCCGGCTCAAGCGCGCCAGACCCTGGCCGACCTTCTCGGAGGCGGGTGCTCCGCTCAGCTGGGCGGCGTCC
>CAISYQ010000446.1 GCA_903889735.1 uncultured Methylibium sp. | reverse complement strand
CGCCGACGCCGCGGCTGTGGCGGACCGGCAAGAACAAATCCTCGCGCAGGCCCTCGTCGAAGCCCATCAGGCCGACCGGGTCGCCGGCGCGAAAGGCGCTGTGGCCCAGGGCCTCCACGAAGTCGGCCGCCCGCGACAGCTTCGGGCGATCCGCGCCGAAATGCATCGAGGCCGAGACATCGACCAGCGCATGCACCGGCACCGCCACGCGCTGGCGGGCGATGCGCACCAGCCAGTCACCGCGCACGTCGCGCAGGCTGGCACGCAGGTCGATGCGGCGCGGGTCCGGGTGGTCGAGCAGCCGCCGGTGCGCGGCGAACTGCTGCCCCGCGCCCAGGCTGCTGCCGGCATGGGCCCCCGGCCGCTGGCCGCCGAAGCGCTGCGGCAGCCGGTAGTGGAATTCCGCCAGGCCCGGGGCGTTGATTCCGCCCGCGGGGCCGGTCCCCGCCCCCGCAGACGCCGCCCCAGCCGCCAACCCAGTCGCAACCGGCGACCCCGGTGCAGCGTGGGTCGAAGCGTCCGCGCCGGGCGGGCGCTGTGCCGGGCGGCCCATCACGGCGCCGCAACGGTGTCCATGATCTTCCCGACCAGCGCGCCCGCCAGCTCGGCGCGGCGCAGCTCATAGATGGGCGTGAAGAAGATGCGGTGGCCGAGCACCGCGGGGAGCACGGCGCGGATGTCGTCGGGCTCGAGGTGGGTGCGGCCGGCCATCCAGGCCTCCACGCGGGCGGCGCGCAGCAAGGCGCTCATGCCGCGCGGGCTGGCGCCGGCCAGGATCAGGCGGTCCATGTCGACGCCGTCAAGCCGGATGCCCAGGTGCTGCGGCGTCTCGCTGGCCTCCCAGAGATCGAGCACGTAGCGCTCGATGGTCTCGCTCGAGCGCACGCTCTTCTGCACCAGCGCGCCGATGACGTTGAGCTGGTCCCAGGGCAGCATGGCCGGCGTGACCTGCTCGATCAGCGCATCGGCGTCGTGGAAGGCCGTCTCGAAGACCAGCGAGCGGCGGATCGCGCGGTCGGTGGGTTTGCTCATGTTGAGCTCGAACATGAAGCGGTCGCGCGCGGCCGAGGCGAGCTCGAAGGTCTCTTCCTTCTCGACCTTGTTGCGGTCGGCGAACACCGTCATGTGCGGAAAGCGGTACTCGCGGTTGAAGGCCGACACGGTGCGCTCGGCCATGGCGCGCAGCAGCAGCGACTGCACCTGCGGGCGGGCGCGGTTGATCTCGTTGAAGAAGAAGGTCACCAGCCGCTCGCCGTGGCGCAGCAGCGGGCCGGGGTCGATGCGCGGGCGGCCGTCGGCATCGACATAGGTGTGATAAATCATGTCGCCCGGCATCAGGTCGACGGTGCCCTCGACGCGCTCGAAATCGCCGCCGATGGCCCGCGAGAAAGCTCGCAGCACGGTGGTCTTGCCCACGCCCACATCGCCCTCGAGCAGCACATGGCCGCGCGCGAACAGCGCCACGTTGATCAGGTGGACCGTGGCAGGCTGGCCGATGACGGCCCGGCCGACCTCGCGCTCGACGCCAAGGGCGAGGTCACGCCAATCCTGAAGCTGCTTGTCGGAACTCATGGGAGGGTGCCGGTGGCGAAGTGATAATGGAAGGTTAACCGCTCACGGGTCGCTTTGTCAGCCGGCTTGCGACGTCCCCGCACCGACCCCCTCGGACCGGCCCCGAGGCGCTCCGCTCAGGGCCGGGGCACCCTCTCCGCATGCCGCAGCAACTCCGCCACCAGCACGTCGATGTCCACCGGCTTGGCCACATGAACCACCATGCCGGCCGCCAGGCAGCGGTCGCGCTCCTCGACCATGGCATGGGCGGTCAGCCCGATCACGGGCAGGGTTGGCGCCAGCAGATGGATGCGCCGCGTGGCCTCGAGGCCGTCCATCACCGGCATCTGGACATCCATCAGCACAGCCTGGTAAGCCCGCGGGCCGTCCTGCTCCACGGCGCCCACGGCCTCGAGCCCGTTGGTGGTGAAGACCACCTGAGCACCCTCGTGCTCGAGCTGGGCCTGGAGGACCAGCCGGTTCACGTCGTTGTCCTCCGCGGCCAATAGGCACAGACCCCGCAAACGCTGACCCGCACCCGCACCCGCTTCGGCGGGCGGCGCAGCCACGGGCGGCGCCCGCACCGGCAGGGGCAGCCTGAGGGTGAAGACGCTGCCTTCGCCGGGCCGGCTCTCGGCCACAAGCTCACCGCCCATCAGGTTGGCGAGGTCGTGGCTGATCGCCAGACCCAGCCCGGTGCCGCCGAAGCGGCGGGTGGTGGAGCCATCGGCCTGCTCGAAGGGCTTGAAGAGCTGGGTCAGCTGGGCCTCGGTGATGCCGATGCCGGTGTCGGAGATGCGGAACTCGAAGCGGTCGCCGTCCTGGGTGATCGTGAGCGCGACCCGTCCCCGCTCGGTGAACTTGACGGCGTTGGCGAGCAGATTGAGCAGCACCTGCTTGAGCCGCAACGCGTCGCCTTCCACCCACTCGGGCAGGCCGGGCGCCCTGTCGACCTGCAGGTCCAAGCCCTTGGCCTGGGTGCGGCCGACCACCAGGCTCACCGCCCCCTGCACGGCATCGGCCAGCTGGAAAACCTGGCGCTCGATCGCGAGCTTGCCGGCCTCGAGCTTGGAGAAGTCGAGGATGTCGTCGACGATGGCCAGCAGGTGGCGGCCGGCCTCCTCGATCGGCTTGAAGGATGCCCGCGCCGACGAATCCCCCGCCGAGCGCGCCCCCACCTGCGCCAGACCCAGCACGGCGTTGAGCGGCGTGCGGATCTCGTGACTCATGTTCGTGAGGAATTCACTCTTGACCCGCGCCAGGCGCTCGGTCTCACGCCGGTTGGCCTCGCGCGCATCCTCGATCCCGCGCCGGTCGGTCACGTTGCGCACCACCATCACCAGCTGGTCATGGCCCAGCGGCAGCAGCCGGGCCTCGAAGAACTGGATGCCGCGCTGCAGTGCGAGGCTGTACTCGACCACCGACTGGTCGGCCCCGAGCGCGATGTCGCCCAGGGCGGCGACCAGCTTGGTGGCCACCCCGGGCGGAACGATGTCCTGCATGCGCTGGCCGATCATCTGCGCCGTCGGGATCAGGAGGTCGCTCTGTTCGCCGGCCAGGCACTCGAGGATGCTGCCATCGCGCAGGGCACGGAAGTAGAGGTCGGGCAGCGCGCTAAAGAGCCGGTGGAGCTCGGCGCTGCGCCGGTCGACCAGCTCCTCGAGGTGGTCGCGGTGGGCCTGCAGTTCGGCCTCGACGACCTCCCTGCGCCGGATCTCGACCGACAGCGACTCGTTGCGGTCTTCCAGCGCCTGCTGCTGCGCGCTGGCCCGCGCGGCGTCCCGGGCCAGCGCCCGGGCCCGCTCCTGCAGGCGCGTGAACCGAAGCGCCAGGAACAGCAGGATCAACGGCAGCGCACCCATCGACACCAGGTAGCTGGCTGGAGCCAGCCCGCCTTCGAGCGCGTCCCGCGGCACGGCCATCACCAGGAGGAAGGGCGTCTCGGGCACCGGCGCCAAGATGGCGAAGCCGTCGGCCAAGGCCACGGTGACCGCATCCCCGGTGAGGGCCGAGACGCCAGCATCCTCCATCAGCGTGGCCAGGGCCACCGCCCGGCCGTCAGTCAGGCGCGCCAACTGCACCGCCAGTGCGGGCGTGAGAACAGCGGGCTGGCCCGGCGCCTCGATCTCCCGGCCCTCGCGCGTGAGCAGGATCTCGCGGTAGCCGCCTTCCGCCTGCGCCTGCACGATCGAATGGAAGACCTCGCCGACATCGGTCATGGAGACCATCGTGCCGCTGAAGCGGTCCTTGAAGAGGATCGGCACGCTGGCAACGAGCAGGCGGCGCTCCAGGTCGAGCGCGAGCGAGGGCTGCAGGCTGCCCCCCGCGGGCTGGGGCGGCAGGGCGGGGCCGCCGGAGTCGGCCAGGGGCTGTCCGGCCTCGTCGAGCATGAGCAGGCGGGCGAAGGACGAATGCATGTTGGAATGATCGTCGCTGCGCTGCGCCTTGATGCGGGCCCGCAGGCGCAGTTCCAGGGCCTCGAGGCTGACGCCCAGGCCATAGAGCGGCGACATGCCCAGCGCCTTGCTCACCAGGTAGGTGTTGACCTCGTTGAGCTCGGTCAGGTCCTCGGTGAGGTGGATGCGGTCCCTCAAGAATTCACCCAGCACGCCGGCGCGGCGCTGGCTGTCGCCGATCAGGCGGGTCTCGGCCGCGGCTCTGAGCTGGCCGCGGTCACGCAGGGCCATGCCGATCAGCAGCAGCGAATAGAGGCAGAAGACGCCCGCGATGACCAGGGGCCAGCGAGCCGCAAGACGAGACCACACGGCGGTGGCGGCCAGCGAGGGGCTCAGCCCTTGCGGGCGAAGAAGGCCGGGAAGTAGCGCCGGATGCCCGGGTAGTACTTGTCGACCAGCTTGTCGTAGCTGCCGTCGGCCTTGACGCGCGCCAGGTACTCATCGAAGGCGCGGCGCAGGTCGGGGGCGTCCCTCGGGAAGGCGGCGGCGAGCTCCTGGTGCTCGGAGACCGGGCCGATCACCTTGATCTTGCCGGCCCATTTCTGCAGGTCGAGGATGGCGTCGGGCACGTCGAGCAGGGTGAAATCGGCATCACCCTTGAGCAGCGCGGGCACCATCTCGTTGAGGTTGGTGTTCTTCGTGTAGGCCCGCAGGTCCAGGCCCTTGCCCGTGAGCCCGTAGTTCGACGGATCCAGGCAGGTGCGCTCCATCACCAGCACGCTCTTGCGGCCGATCAGCGCCTTGGTTTCGGTGATGTCCGCGGCGAGATCGGGGCTGCCCTTGATCGGTCGGTCGACTGACTCGGCCCGCGCCACCAGCAGCACCTGGGAGGGGAAGGTCGGCGCCGAATACAGAAGCACCTTTTCGCGCCAGGGCAGCACGGTGAAGCCGGTGGCGATCATGTCGCCCCGGACCGGAAATTCCCCCTTGAGGCCGACCTCATTGCCCTGGCGAACGACGTCCTTGCCGAGGAGGTCGCGGATCACGTCGTAGAAATTGGTGGTCACCAGCGTGTACTTCACGCCGAGGTGGCGCGCAAAGCCCTGCACCAGTTCCACGTCGAAGCCGTCGCCCGTTCCGGTGACGAAGTTGGCGTAGTGGATGCCGAGGTGGCGCAACTCGCCGCGGGCCTTGATCTCCGCCAGGTCGGCGGCGGCAGCCGGCACGCTCACCATGCCCAGCACCAGGGACACCAGACCGAGACCGCGGGCGATGAAGGGGGGCATGGGCAGACTCCTGAGGAAGGGGCGGCGCCAACGCGATCGTCGTGGCCGCAAGGTGCTGGTCGGGATCGGTACTGCTTCGGTGCGCGCGCCGAACCACCAAGGCCGACGCGACAGCTACTGTAGCCCGTCGCGGGGGCCACAGGCCACCGCAAAAGCCCGCCTCAAGCCCGCGGACAGGCGCCGTGCCGACGCCTGAAATCCCGTGGCCGCTCGGGCGAAGGCGCGGCGAACAGGCCCCGACCGGCCGCGCGGGCTGCCGCTTCCTGGGCGGCGTAGGGGCCGGGATCGCGGCGGTAACGGGCCGACCAGGCCTGGCCGTCGGCCACCAGGGCCGCGCCGACATCCTGCCCGTCGATCCACAGGCTGCCGAGCGCGCGACCGTGGTCGTCGGTGGCGCGGCGCAGCACCGCCACGCGCCGGCCCATCGCCAGGCGCTGCAGCACCGCGGCGGCCTGCGGTCCATGCGCCTGGCAGCGCTCGGGGGCGTCGATCCCGTCCAGGCGCAGCTTGAGCACGGCGCCGCGGCGGGGGTTGCGGCCCGGGTCCGGGGCGGGGCCGCCCGGCAGGGCCACCCCGTCGGCGCGGGCCGATCCTTCCAGCCGCACCCAGAGGGTGTCGCCATCGATGACGCGGACGACCACCCCCTCGAGGCGCTGGGGTGCGCCGGCCGCCGCGAGCGGTGCCGCCCACCCCAGCAGCAGCGCCCAAGCCAAGGCGGTCCAGGTCGCTGCCCCTCGCGCGGCCGAGGCGCCTCCCGTCCACCCGCTTGCAGGCGAACGGCGCGCTGCCCGACCCGGCGTCGCCCCAAGCACCCGGCCTCCTTCCCCAGGAGCGAAGCGGCTCACCCCCCGCTCCAGAGTCCCCACAGCCACCAGCCCACCGCAGCCGCGCACAGCAGCCAGATCGCCACGATCAGCAGCGCGCCCCAGAAGAGCTTGGGCGCCCGCCCGCCGCTGGCCTCGGCCTCGCGCAGCCGGGCCTGCCACAGG
>CAISYQ010000445.1 GCA_903889735.1 uncultured Methylibium sp. | reverse complement strand
GCAGGCGGCGGCGGCGGCGGTGGTGGCGGCTACGGCGGCGGCGGCGGTGGTCGCAGCGGCGGTGGTGGTGGCTACGGCGGCGGCGGCGGCGGTGGTCGCAGCGGCGGCGGTGGTGGCGGTTACGGCGGCAGCGGCGGCGGCGGTGGCCGTAGCGGTGGAGGCGGCGGCTACGGCGGCGGCGGCTACTGATTCAGGCTCAACTGTCCGCGGTATCCAGGCCGGTCCCTGACCGGCCCTCGGATCCCCGAACCAACAGGCGGTGGCGCTTCGGCCCACCGCCTTTTTCACGCCTGCTGCGCGTCGCCACCCATCAGGGCAACACCGGCCCGAGCCCGGGCCGCAGCTGACCCGTCACACGCCCGCCGAGCAGGGCCACGCGGTCGCGCCGGCTGTAGTCGAGCGATCCCGCCCGCAACTCACCGTTGCCGGTGATCAGGGTGATAGGCTGGGATGAGCGCACGCGCTCGTCGGCCGCCAGGATCTCGAGGGTCTCGCCGCGGATCTCGATGCGGCCGTTCCCGGTCCCATTCCCGTTCTGACCGGGAAGCGCCTCGCGTGACATCCGGGCGCTGCCCATCAGGCGCACCACCGAGGCGTCGGCATTGCTTTGAGCGCGGTCGGCGCTGCCCCGCATCAGGCGGCCGGCGGCATCGACCGACTGCATGCGGACACCCCGCAGCTCCACCATGTCGGTGGCCGGGAAATGCTGCATCAGGTCGCCCTCGATCCGTGAACGCAGCATGCCATCGGGGCCGTAGCGCCCCAGGACGAAGCCCGTCATCGCGTAGTCGACCGTCTGCGGCGGCGTGGTGGCGGTCTCGGCCTCGGGCGGCACGGCCGAGCTCCTGGCCAGCCACCAGGTGAAGACGGCGAGCAAGCCCATCAGCAGCACGGGCAGGTAGGCCAGGAGGCGCACCAGCAGCCTCGCATGCCAAGGCCCCTGGGTCCGGCGTGGGCCGGCTTCGGGCCGCGCCAACGCCTCCAGCTCGCTGAAAGGCGCTTCGGCGGTTTCGGCGCGCTCGCTCATCCCCCAACCCCGCTGGCGTGGCTCAAGCCACCGACCCGGCGCGGACCACGGCGTCGAGCGTGACCAGGTGGCCGCGCAGCAAGGCCTCATAACGGCCGCTGGCCATCAGGAGCAGGTCGCAGAACTCACGGGCGGCGCCCTCGCCACCGCGGGCGGTCGTCACATGGTCGACCATGGCCCGCACCTCGGCATGGGCATTGGGCGGCGCCGCGGCCAAGCCAGCGCGCGCCAGCAGCGGCAGATCGGGCCAGTCGTCGCCGATGCAGGCGACCTCGTGCCAGGCCAGGCCGAGCGCGGCGAGCTCCGCCTCCGCCGCGGCCAACTTGTCCTGTGCGCCGTAGACGGCGCGGGCGATGCCGAGATCGGCCACCCGACGTCGCACCGCCGCCGAATCGCGCCCGGTGATCACGACGGGCACGATGCCGCCCTGGGCCAGCAGCTTGAGGCCATGGCCGTCGAGCACATGGAAGGTCTTCACCGACTCGCCGTCTTCGCCAATCAGCAGGCGGCCGTCGGTCAGGACGCCGTCGACGTCGAAGATCGCCGCGCGCAGGCCCAGCGCCCGTCCCTGCGCCTTCAGCAGCAGCGCGGGGGGGAAACTCAGGGTGGGACGGATCTCGCGCATCGTCGTCTCAGGCTATCGGGGTGGGATTCGGGACAGGTGGTGGCCTTGCCTTGGGGCTGGCGGCCGGGCTCAGATGACCTTGGCGCGCAGCAGGTCGTTGATGTTCAGCGCCCCGACCAGCAGGCCCTCCGCATCGACCACCAGGACACCGGTGACCCGCTGGGACTCCATCAGGTCGGCGGCATCCACGGCCAAGGCATCGTCGCGCACCGCGTGGGGCTGGGGGTGCATCACTTCGGCAGCGGTGAGGGCGCGCAGGTCTCGGCCCTTCTCGATCAGCCGGCGCAGGTCGCCGTCGGTGAAGATACCCAGCGGCCGACCGTCGTCGCCGACCACCACCGCAGCGCCCAGGCCCTTGGCGCTCATCTCACGCATCAGGTCGCTGAAGCCGGTGCACGGTGCCACGCGGGGCAAGGCCTCGCCGCTGCGCATCACGTCGCGCACGTGGGTCAGCAGCTTGCGGCCGAGCGCGCCGCCCGGGTGGGAGCGCGCGAAATCCTCCTCCCTGAAACCGCGCGCGTCGAGCAGCGCCACGGCCAGTGCGTCGCCCAGCGCCATCTGCGCCGTGGTGCTGGCGGTCGGCGCCAGGTTCAGTGGGCAGGCCTCCTCGGCCACCGAACTGTCGAGCACCACCTCGGCATGCCGCGCCAGCGCCGATTCCGACCGGCCGGTGATCGCCACCAGCGGTACGCCCAAGCGCTTGAGAACGGGCAGGATCACGTTGAGCTCGTCGCTCTCGCCCGAGTTGGAGATCGCCACCACCAGGTCGGCGGCCGTGACCATCCCGAGGTCGCCATGGCTGGCCTCGGCCGGGTGCACGAACATCGCGGGCGTGCCGGTGGAGGAGAGCGTCGCGACGATCTTGCGCCCGACATGGCCGCTCTTGCCCATGCCCATGACCACCACCCGTCCCCGGCAGGCGAGCATGCGGTGCACGGCCTCGGCAAAGGCCGAGGCCATCGGTCCGGCGATGCGACGCTCCAGCGCCAGCAGCGCCTGCGCCTCGATGGCCAGGGCCCGCGCGCCCAGGCTCACGCTGCGCTCGGATGAGGGGGTCGGGGTCGAGCTCATGGACGGCGCAGCAGGCTTGGTTAGAGTCGGGTCATTCTAGGCGGCGCCCCCCTCACAACAGCCCCCCTCAGCCCACAGCAGCCCGTCCCCGGAGTCCATGGCCACCACGCTCGAACTCGTGCTGCTCTACCTCGTCGCCGCGGTGCTCGGCGTGGTGGTCTGCCGCCTGCTCAAGCTGCCGCCGATGCTGGGCTACCTGGCGGCGGGCGTGCTGATCGGGCCCAACACGCTGGCACTGGCGCAGGACTCGACCGGCATCGGCACCCTGGCCGAGTTCGGCGTGGTGTTCCTGATGTTCGTGATCGGGCTGGAATTCAACCTGCCCAAGCTGCGCAGCATGCGCACGCTGGTGTTCGGGCTGGGCCTGTCGCAGGTGACGCTCACCATCCTCGCGGCCGTTGCCAGCAACGCCCTGCTCGGCTGGGGCCTGGCGAGCCTCGGCCGCAGCTGGGGCCTGGGTTGGCAGAGCGCTGTGGCGCTGGGCGCGGCCCTGGCCATGAGCAGCACCGCTATCGTCGTGAAGTTGATGGCCGAGCAGCTGGAGCTGGAAACCCCGCACGGCCGGCGCGTGATGGGCGTGCTGCTGTTCCAGGATCTGGCCGTGGTGCCGCTGCTGGTGCTGATCCCGGCCCTGGGCGAATCGGCCGGCGACATGACGCGGGCGCTGCTGCTGGCCGGGCTGAAGGCCGCGGCGCTGCTGACGGTGCTGCTGGTGGGTGGCCAGCGCGTGATGCGCTGGTGGCTCACGCTGGTGGCACGGCGCCGCAGCGAGGAGCTCTTCATCCTGAACCTGCTGCTGGTCACGCTGGGCCTGGCCTGGCTCACCGAACATGCCGGCCTGTCGCTGGCCCTCGGTGCCTTCCTGGCCGGCATGCTGATCGCCGAGACCGAGTTCAAGCACCAGGTCGAGACCGACATCCGGCCCTTCCACGACGTGCTGCTGGGTCTCTTCTTCATCACCATCGGCATGAAGCTCGACTGGCGCGTCGCCTGGGACCAATGGGCCCTGGTGGCCCTGCTGACCACGCTGCCGGTGCTGTTCAAGTTCGGCCTCGTGACCGCGTTGGCACGCGCCTTCGGTGCACCGGCCGGCGTGGCCCTGCGCACCGGCCTCTACCTCGCGCAAGCGGGCGAATTCGGCTTCGTGCTGCTGAGCCTGGCCTCGCTGAACGCGTTGCTGCCGCCGGACCTGCAGAGCCCCGTGCTGGCGGCGATGGTGATCTCCATGCTGGCCACGCCCTTCCTGATCCAGCAGGCCAACCGCATCGTCATGCGGCTGGCCGCCAGCGACTGGCTGCTGCAGTCGGTCGCGATGACCTCCATCGCGCAGCGCGCGATCAACGCCGAGTCGCACGTGATCATCTGCGGCTACGGCCGCAGCGGCCAGAACCTGGCGCGGCTGCTGGAGACCGAGCACATCCCCTACATGGCGCTGGACCTGGACCCCGACCGTGTCCGCCAGACCGCCGCCGCCGGGCAGAACGTGGTCTTCGGCGATGCCGCCCGGCTGCAGAGCCTGATGGCGGCCGGCCTGGCACGCGCCAGCGCGGTGGTGGTGAGCTACCACGACACCCCCTCGGCGCTGAAGATCCTGCGCCTGGTGCGCGAGCACGCGCCCACGGTACCGGTGATCGTGCGCACCCTGGACGACGCCGATCTCGAGCCGCTGCAGGCCGCCGGCGCCACCGAGGTCGTGCCCGAAGCCATCGAGGGCTCGCTGATGAT
>CAISYQ010000444.1 GCA_903889735.1 uncultured Methylibium sp. | reverse complement strand
CTGGATCACGCCGATCTCGTTGTTCACGAACATCACCGACACCAGGATGGTGTCCGGGCGGATCGCGGCCTTCAAACGGTTGAGGTCGAGCAGGCCGGACTCCTCGACGTCGAGGTAGCTGACCTCGAAGCCCTGGCGCTCAAGCTCCCGCATGGTGTCGAGCACCGCCTTGTGCTCGGTCTTGACGGTGATCAGGTGCTTGCCGCGGGTCTTGTAGAAATGGGCCGCCCCCTTGATTGCCAGGTTGTTGGACTCGGTGGCACCGGAGGTCCAGACGATCTCGCGCGGATCGGCATTGAGCAGGGCCGCGACATCGGCGCGCGACTTCTCGACGATCTCCTCGGCCTCCCAGCCCCAGGCGTGGCTGCGGGATGCGGGATTGCCGAAATGCTCACGCAGCCAGGGAATCATGGCGTCGACGACGCGTGGGTCCACCGGGTTGGTGGCGCCGTAGTCCAGGTAGATCGGGAAATGCGGGGTCATGTCCATGGAAAGCTCTGTCAGCAGATGCGGGAAGGGCTGAAGCGGTCCGGTCGAGGACCTATTTGGCGAGGCTGGAGCCGAGCGCGAACACCGAGTTCGGCGCGGTGATCTTGATGGGCTTGAGGACCGGTTGCGAGGAGATCGCGCGCTTGACCGGGGCCTCCTCGATCGACACGCCCTTGGCCAGCTGGTCATCGACGAGCTTGCGCAGCGAGATCGAGCTGAGGAACTCGATCATCTTGTTGTTGAGGCTGGTCCACAGGTCGTGGGTCATGCAGCGGCCGGTGTCGTCGCCCATGCAGTTTTCCTTGCCCCCGCAGCCGGTGGCGTCGATGGGCTCATCGACCGCGACGATGATGTCGGCCACGGTGATGTCCTCGGCCTTGCGGCCCAGCGAGTAACCGCCGCCGGGGCCGCGCGTGGATTCGACCAGCTCATGACGGCGCAGCTTGCCGAACAGCTGCTCCAGGTAAGACAGCGAGATCTGCTGGCGGGCACTGATGGCGGCCAGCGCAACCGGCCCCCCGTGCTCGCGCAAGGCCAAGTCGATCATGGCAGTGACAGCAAAACGGCCTTTGGTGGTGAGACGCATGAGGACACTCCTTGAGGTTCGGGCAGTCGACCCGGCACAGGGCCGGGGGGTTTGCATCACCTGAAACTGCGTCGGAATTCAATCCCGACTGAATAACTCAATTATAGGTGAAGCCGACTGTTTTGGTCGACATCACGGTCGGAAGTTCCCTGATGCCAGCCTGGATATTCGGGGCTCAGGCGGCCGCCGGTCCGGCGGGCAAGACCCGGTCGTGCCCGGCACCACCAAAAGCCTGCTCGCGCAGCAGGGCGAGCTGGTCTCGCACCCGGGCGGCCTTCTCGAACTCCAGGCCGCGGGCGTGCTCGAGCATCTGCTTTTCCAGCAGCTTGATGCGCTTGCCGAGGTCCTTCTCGCTCATCACCTCGATCTCGGCGGCGGCCTGGGCGGCCTTCAGGTCGTCGCCACGGCTCTTCTCGGAGTAGACGCCGTCGATCAAGTCACGGATCTCCTTGCGGATGCTGCGCGGCGTGATGCCATGCTCGACATTGAAGGCGATCTGCCGGGCGCGGCGGCGCTCGGTCTCGCCGATGGCCAGCTTCATGGAATCGGTCATGCGGTCGGCGTAGAGGATGGCCTTGCCGTTGAGGTTGCGGGCGGCACGGCCGATGGTCTGGATCAGCGAGCGCACCGAGCGCAGGAATCCCTCCTTGTCGGCGTCCAGGATCGCCACCAGCGAGACCTCGGGGATGTCCAGGCCCTCGCGCAGCAGGTTGATGCCCACCAGCACGTCGAAGCTGCCCAGGCGCAGGTCGCGCAGGATCTCGACCCGCTCGACGGTGTCGACGTCGGAATGCAGGTAGCGCACCTTCACACCGTTGTCGCTGAGGTAATCGGTCAGCTGCTCGGCCATGCGCTTGGTGAGCGTGGTGATCAGCACCCGCTCGTTCACGTTCACGCGGTCGCGGATCTCCTGCAGCACATCGTCGACCTGGTGGGTGGCCGGCCGCACCTCGACCAGGGGGTCGACCAGACCGGTGGGCCGCACCAGCTGCTCCACCACCTGGCCCGCGTGCTCCTGCTCGTAGGCGGCCGGCGTGGCCGAGACGAACACGACCTGCCGCATCTTGCCCTCGAACTCCTCGAACTTCAGCGGCCGGTTGTCCAGCGCACTCGGCAACCGGAAGCCGAACTCCACCAGGGTCTGCTTGCGGGCACGGTCGCCGTTGTACCTGCCGCCGAACTGGCCGATCAGCACATGCGATTCGTCCAGAAACATGAGCGCGTCGGCGGGCAGGTAGTCCACCAGGGTGGGCGGCGGGTCGCCGG
>CAISYQ010000443.1 GCA_903889735.1 uncultured Methylibium sp. | reverse complement strand
TGTCAGGCCGCACCGGGTGCGCCATCGGGCCGGCGTCTTCGGGGAACTGGGCGGTGCGCAGCACCCGCACGTCTTCAATGCGTTTGACGGCGCGGGCCGATGCGTCGGCGCACAAGTCCATGCTGAATTCCTGGTCGCGGAAGACCGTCAGGCCTTCCTTGAGCGAGAGCTGGAACCAGTCGCGGCAGGTGATGCGGTTGCCGGTCCAGTTGTGGAAGTACTCGTGGCCGACCACGCTCTCGATGTTGGCGAAGTCGGTGTCGGTGGCGGTGGCAGGGCTGGCGAGCACGAACTTGGTGTTGAAGACGTTCAGGCCCTTGTTCTCCATCGCGCCCATGTTGAAGTCGCTGACCGCGACGATCATGAAGCGCTCCAGGTCCAGCGGCAGGCCGAAGCGGGCCTCGTCCCAGACCACCGAGGCGATCAGCGAGTTCATCGCGTGCTCGGTCTTGTCGAGGTCGCCGGCGCGCACATAGACCTGCAGCAGGTGCTCGGTGCCCGAGCGGCTGACGATCTTCTGCTCGCGCCGCACCAGGTCGCCCGCCACCAAGGCGAACAGGTAGCTCGGCTTGGGATGGGGGTCGCTCCAGACCGCGAAATGGCGGCCGCCTTCGAGCGGACCTTCCTCGACCAGGTTGCCGTTGGACAGCAGCAGCGGGAACCGCTTCACGTCAGCGCGCAGCGTGACGCGGTAGACCGCCATCACGTCGGGGCGGTCGAGGAAATAGGTGATGCGCCGAAAGCCCTGGGCCTCGCACTGCGTGAAGAAGCCGCCCGCCGAGGTGTAGAGCCCCGAGAGCTGGGTGTTCTTCTCCGGCGCGCAGGTGGTGCGGATCTCCAGCGAGAAGGGCTCCGCCGGAAGGTCGATGACCGAGTCCAGCACCAGCTGGTCGCTTTCGACCCGGAAGGACACGCTCTCACCGTTGACCAGCACCCGCGAGAGGTTCAGGTCCTCGCCGTCCAGGCGCAGGGCCTGGGGCGGCAGGTCGGGGTTGCGCTCGATCTGCATCCGGTTGATGACCAGGGTGCGGGCCGGATCGAGATCGAAGCTCAGGTCGACGCTGCGTATCCAGTAGGCCGGCGCCGCATAGTCCTCGCGGCGGATCAGGGGGGCAGTGCCTTCGCGCATGGTGGGGGGCGTGTTCCGTGGGTTCGGTGGGGTGCGGGGCTTGGGGGCCTCACACGCCCTGTTTCAGGCTCGCCTCGATGAAGGCGTCGAGGTCGCCGTCGAGCACCTTCTGGGTGTTGCTGATCTCGACATTGGTGCGCAGGTCCTTGATGCGGCTCTGGTCCAGCACGTAGCTGCGGATCTGGTGGCCCCAGCCGACGTCGGTCTTGGTGTCCTCGAGCTTTTGCTGTTCCTCCTGGCGCTTGCGCATCTCGAAGTCGTAGAGGCGCGAGCGCAGCACCTTCCAGGCTTCGTCGCGGTTGCTGTGCTGGCTGCGGCTGCTCTGGCACTGCACGACGATGTTGGTCGGGATGTGCGTCAGCCGCACGGCGGAGTCGGTCTTGTTGATGTGTTGGCCGCCGGCGCCCGAGGCGCGGAAGGTGTCCACGCGCACGTCGGCCGGGTTGATGTCGATCTAGATCGAGTCGTCGACTTCGGGGTAGACGAACAGGCTCGCGAAGCTGGTGTGGCGCCCGCCGGCCG
>CAISYQ010000442.1 GCA_903889735.1 uncultured Methylibium sp. | reverse complement strand
GCAAGCCATCGCCATCAACTCCGCCACCGCCGGCCTGCATCTGGCGCTCGAGGCCCTGGGCAGCGGCCCGGGCGACGAGGTCATCACCACCACCCACACCTTCACCGCCACCGCCGAGGTGGTGCGTTACCTCGGCGCCGACGTGGTGCTGGTCGACATCGACCCGGCCACGCTCAACATCGACGCGGCGCAGGTGGAAGCCGCCATCACGCCCCGCACCCGGGCCATCATCCCCGTGCACTACGCGGGCTTGGCCGCACCGATGGGCGCGATCCTCGACATCGCCCGCCGCCATGGTCTGAAGGTGGTGGAGGACGCCGCCCACGCCCTGCCCACCACCCTGGGCGGCGTGCGGGTCGGCACCCTGGAGAGCGACGCCACCGTCTTCAGCTTCTACGCCAACAAGACGATCACCACCGGCGAGGGCGGCATGCTCGTCACCCGCGACCCGGAGATCGCCCGCCGCGCCCGGGTGATGCGCCTGCACGGCATCAGCCGCGACGCCTTCGACCGCTTCACCGCCACCGCGCCGAGCTGGCACTACGAGATCGTCGCCCCCGGCTTCAAGTACAACCTGACCGACATCGCCGCGGCCCTGGGCATCCACCAGCTCAAGCGCCTGCGCGGCTTCCAGCAGCGCCGCGCCCAGATCGCCGCCCGCTACGACGCCGCCTTCGCCGACTTGCCCCTGCTGCTGCCCCCCCGCCCGGCGGACGCGGCCGACCTCCACGCCTGGCACCTCTACGTCGTGCGCCTGGCGGACGATGCACCCATCATTCAAGCCGGCGGGCGCGACGCCTTCATCGAGCGCCTCTTCGCCCTCGGCATCGGCGTGAGCGTCCACTACATCCCCCTGCACCTCCACCCCTACTGGCGCGATCGCTACGCCCTGAGCCCGGCGCAGTTCCCCCACAGCCAGCACGCCTACGAGCGCATGGCGAGCCTGCCGCTGTACACGAAGATGAGCGATGGCGATGTGCAGCGAGTGATTGACGCGGTGCGCGAGGCGTTGGGTGTTCGGGGTTCAAAATAGCGGCCGGAGGACAGATGCCATGGCCGTTCCCGCGCAGAAGTTGAGCTTGCAGGAGTACCTGGATTGGGAGAACCAGCAGCCGGATCGCCATGAGTTCTGCCGTGGCGAGGTCTTTGCCATGGTGGGCGCTCGGCGATCCCATGGGCGTGTCGTGTCCAACCTGGTCCGCCACCTGGGCAACCAATTGGCCGGGTCGCCCTGCCAGGTCTTCTCCGAGGGCATGAAGGTCCAGATCGCCGACGAGGCGGTGCTTTACCCGGACCTCTTCGTCACCTGTGACCGGGCTGATCTCGCCACGGAGATGATCTTCCGTTCCCCCCTTCTGGTGGTCGAGGTGCTCTCGCCCAGCACCCAGGCCTATGACCGCAGCCAGAAGTTCGCGCTCTACCGCCGCATTCCTGCGCTGCAGGAGTACCTCCTCGTCGACCCCGACACCCGCCGCATCGAGGCCTTCCGGCGTGGGCCAGGTGATCTCTGGGTCCTGCACGACATGAGCCAGGACGAGGCCATGGTCGCTGCCAGCATCGACTGCCGTGTTCCGGTGGTCGAGGTCTTTGCTGGCATTGATCCCGCTTCCGTCTGACGGTCGCCCTTGGCCAAGCGCCTCCTCGACCTGCTCAGCGCCACCCTCGGCCTGCTGCTGCTGGCGCCGCTGCTGCTGCTGATCGCGCTCGCTATCCGGCTTGATTCCCCCGGGCCGGCTCTCTTCCGGCAGGAGCGGGTGGGGCGTCACGGCGTCCCCTTTCGCATCCACAAGCTCCGCACCATGGTGGCCGACGCGCCCGCCCGCGGGCCGGCGCTCACGGTGGGGGATGACGTACGCATCACCCGTGTCGGGCGCTTCCTGCGCGGCTACCGGCTCGACGAGCTCCCGCAGCTCATCGACATCCTGCGCGGCGACATGAGTCTG
>CAISYQ010000441.1 GCA_903889735.1 uncultured Methylibium sp. | reverse complement strand
GGCACCGCCAGGAAGTCCTCCTCGAAGCGCCCGACCAGCACATTGGGCCGCTCCACCAGCGCCGTGACCTCGTCGAGCAGCAGCGGGTCGTCGATCGGGGTCAGGCCCTGCTCGGCCGCGGCATGCTGCAGCTGGCGCGCGATCTCGCCGTGGCGCTGCGCGAAGCTCGCGATCACCGCGCCCTGCTCCAGCATCTGAAGCGCGTAGTGGTCGGCGTCCTGCAGCACCACCGGGTCGACCTGGGCCTCGAAGCGATGGCCCCGGGTCGCTCGGCCCGCCTGCAGGCCGAGCACGCTCACGGGCACCACGTCGGCGCCGTGCAACGCCACCAAGCCATGCGCGGGGCGCACGAACTGCACGCTGCTCCAGCCGGGGAGGGCGCCGCTGGCCGGCTGGTAGCTCATCAGCTTGGGAATGGGCAGGGCGGCGATCGCCTCGTCAAGGGCCTTCTGCAGGCCGGCCGCGAGCGCGGCACCGGTCTCGATGCTGTCGAGAAAGAGCGCCTCGGCCTTGCCGTCGCTGCGGCGCTCAAGCCGCGGCAGCGCCGAGGCATCGGCCCCGAGGGCCGCCAGCTTCTTGAGCAGCGCCGGGGTCGGCTGGCCGTCGGCCGACAGCGCCACCGCCACGGGCATCAGCTTGTGCGAGACCGCCTGGTCGGGCGCCACCGCCCGCACGCCGCTCACATGCACCGCCAACCGGCGCGGCGAGGCATAGGGCGTGACCGCCGACGTCGCGCTGGCCAGGCCGCGCGAGCGCAGTCCCTCGGCGACCCCCTGGGCGAAGGCCTCGCCCAGCCGCTTCAAGGCCTTGGGCGGCAGCTCCTCGACGAACAGCTCCACCAGCAGATTGCGTGTGTCACTCATCTCAGGCCACCTTCCGGTCCAGCGCAGCGAGCCGGTCGACCTCGGCCACCCACGCCCGCGGCGCCATCGGGAAGCCCAGCCGGGCGCGGCTCTCCAGGTAACTCTGCGCCACGCTGCGCGCGAGGTTGCGGATGCGGCCGATGTAGCCGGCCCGCTCGGTGACGCTGATCGCGCCACGCGCGTCGAGCAGGTTGAAGGTGTGCGCGGCCTTGAGCACCTGCTCGTAGGCCGGCAATGCGAGCTGCTGCACCATCAGGTGCTGGGCATTGCCCTCGTGGGCGGTGAAGGCGCCGAGCAGGAAGTCCACGTTGCTGTGCTCGAAGTTGTAGGCGCTCTGCTCCTGCTCGTTCTGCAGGTAGACATCGCCATAGGTCAGGCCCTCGGTCCACTGCAGCTTGTAGACGTTGTCCACACCCTGCAGGTACATGGCCAGGCGCTCCAGGCCGTAGGTGATCTCGCCGGTGATCGGCCGGCAGTCGATGCCGCCGACCTGCTGGAAGTAGGTGAACTGCGTCACCTCCATGCCGTTGAGCCAGACCTCCCAGCCCAGGCCCCAGGCGCCGAGCGTGGGGTTCTCCCAGTCGTCCTCGACGAAGCGGATGTCGTTGCTCTTGAGGTCGAAACCCAGGGTCTCGAGCGAGCCGAGATAAAGCTCCAGGATGTCGTCCGGCGCGGGCTTGAGCACCACCTGGTACTGGTAGTAATGCTGCAGCCGGTTGGGGTTCTCGCCGTAGCGGCCGTCCTTGGGGCGGCGGCTGGGCTGCACATAGGCGGCCTTCCAGGGCTCGGGGCCAAGCGCGCGCAGGAAGGTCGCGGTGTGGCTGGTGCCGGCCCCGACCTCCATGTCGTAGGGCTGCAGCAGCGTGCAGCCGTGGTCGGCCCAATAGTGCTGCAGGCGCAGGATGAGTTGCTGGAAGCTGAGCATGGGGGCATCGCGCAGGCACTGCGCCGGGCAGCCGGGGTTCGGCAGAGCTCCGAATTCTAGGGGGCCGCTCCCGGGACGCTGGTTTCCAGGGCGTCCTCTTCCAGGACGACCAATTCCGGCCGCGCGGCTAGCATCCGGGCCAGACTGCGACACGCCCCACCCACTCTCGGTCTTTCCAGCGTCCTCTTTCCCGCCCGCATCTTCCAGCCCCCGGCTTTGCGGTCACCAGCCGCCCGCCTCCACCGCCCCGGCCACCCTTCCCGCCCGTCAACCCGTCCCGTGAACCCACCGCTTCGCCCGACCCTGCCGCCCACCAGGGTGACCGCCACCGCACCCGCCCGCGGCACGGTGGGCCGCGGGCTGCTCGCTGCGGCGGTCGGGCTGGGGGCCCTGCTGGCGAGTTGTGGCCACCAGGTCTATGAAGCCCGGCCGCTGGAACCGGCCGCCACGCAGGCGCGCTGGCTCGTGGCCGAGACCGGGGACGACGCGCTGCGCCAAGCGCTGGCGGCGCAGGGGTTGGACGTGAGCCGCTGGCCCCTGCCCGCCTGGGACGGGGCCGGGTTGACCGGCCTGGCGCTACAGCGCCACCCCGATCTGGCCGTGGCGCGCAGCACACTGCGCGCCGCCGAAGCCGAGCGGGCGGTGGCCCGCCAGCGCGCCGGGCAGGAGGTCGGCGTCCAGCTTGAACACCACAGCACGCCGGGCCACAGCACCTCGCCCTGGAGCCTGGGGCTGGCGCTGGACAGCCTCGTGAGCGGGAGCGCGCGCCGCACCGCCCAGGCCGACGCGGCCGACGCGCTGGCCGATGAGGCCGTGGCGCAGGCGGCGCAGGCGGCCTGGGACCAGCGCCAGCGGGTGCTCGGTCGGCTGCGCGAGCTGTTCTTCGCCCTGCAGCACCGCGACCGGGCCCAAGCGGCGCTGCAGACCCGCCGCGACCTGCTCGCCGCGCAACAGTCACGCCTGGCGCAGGGTGCTGCCGGCGCGGGCGAGGTCCTCCAGGCCCGCCTGGCCGAGACCGAGGCCGCACAGCAGCTCGATGCTGCCGGCGACGCCGAAGGCCGGGCCCGGCAGGCGCTGGCCGAGGCGGTGGGCTTGTCGGGACCGGCCTTGGCCACCCTGCGTCTGCGCTTCGAAGAGGCCCAGGCCGGGCCGTCATCGGTATCGGCCGACCCGCTGCAGCGCGCCGCCCTGCTCCACCGGCTGGACCTGCGCGCCGCCCTGGCCCGCCATGCCGCGGCCGACGCCGTGTTGCGCGCCGAGATCGCCCGGCAATGGCCCGAGATCGTGCTCCAGCCCGGCGCGGCCTGGGACCAGGGCGACCGCCGCTGGTCGCTCGGCGTCGCACTGAGCCTGCCGCCCGGCGGTGACAACCGCGCCGCCATCGACCGGGCCCGCGCGCGCCGCGAGCTCGAGGCCGGTCGGGTGGCCGCGCTGCAGTGGGCCGCGCTGGCGCGGCTGGAGGTCGCTGGGCAGGCGGAGCAGGCAGCCCGCACGAGGCTCGACGCGGCCGAGGCCGGCCAGCGGCTGGCCCGGGAACAGCAGGACCGCGCCCGACGCCGGCTGGCAGCGGGCGACACCGACCGGCTCGAAGTCCTGAAAGCCACGCTGGCGGTCCAGGACGCCGACCGCCGCCAGATCGATGCTGCGGCCGCCCGCGGCGCCGCCCTGGCCGCTCTGGAAGACGCACTGCAACAGCCGCTGTGGCGCGCCGCCAACGCCTCCAAGCCCTCCATCTCCGCCACGCCATGAAGACCCCCGCCAGGCCGATGACCGAGCGGTTGCCTCCGCCTTCCGTGAGGCGTTCGCCCAACCACAGGAAGGCCGTCCCATGAGCCGCACCGCCCTCGTCAAGCTCCTGGTCGCCCAGACCCTGCTGCTCGTGCTGGTGGCCTGGGCCGGCGTCTTCTTCGCCCGCGACGAATTCCTGCTCGCCACCGCCGCCGAAAACGACGAGGAGACCCCGACCTCGGCCTCGCCGGTGGCCGGTCCCGATGCGGGCGTGCCGACGGTGACGCTGAGCGCGGCGGCCCAACGCGCGGTCGGCATCGAGACCGCCGCGGCGCAGCCGGCCCGGCTGGCGGGTGAGACCACCTGGTCGGCCACCGTGCTCGGTGTGCAGACCCTGGTCGACCTCCAGGGCCGGCTGCAGGCCGCGCGTCACGAAGCCGACGCAGCCCGGCTCGCCGCCGAGGCCAGCGCCGCCGAGGCCAAGCGCGTGCAAGGGCTCTACGACGACGACCGCAACGCCTCGCAGCGCGAGCTCGAAGCCGCCACCGCCCTGGCCGGCCTGGCCGCGACGCGCGAGTCGGCGGCGCGCGCGGCCCTGGCGGCCCTGGAAGATCACGCCCGGGCCGGCTGGGGGCCGACGATCGCCGCCTGGCTGCAGGCACCCGACGGCGCCGCCCTGAAGGACTTGGTCGCTGGGCGCGAGGCGCTGCTGCGCGTGCCGATGCCGCTGGAGGAGCCCCTGCTGGCCGGCTCGCCGCTGCAGCTGTCGATCCCCGGCGCGGTCCGACCGACCACCGCAGGTGCGACGACCGCGCTGCGCGCCCAACCGCTCGGCCCCGCCCCGGCGGCCGACGCGCCCGGCGCCGGCCGCAGCCTGCTCTACCGCGCGCCCATCGCCGGGCTGGCCGCCGGCAGGCGCCTGGACCTGACCGGCAGCGAGGGGCCGACCCGCCCCGGCGTGCTGGTACCGGCCTCAGCCCTGGTCTGGCACCTGGGTCAGCCCTGGGTCTATGTCAGCGAATCCGAAGCGCCCGAGGCCGGCTCGTCCTTCCAGCGCCGCGCCGTGCCCGGGGCCCACCGCCACGGCAGCGCCTGGTTCCTGCCGAACTTCGAGGCGGACGACCCGGTGGTCGTGCGGGGCGCCCAGGTGCTGCTCTCGCAGGAACTGAAATACCAGATCCGCAACGAGAACGACGACTGATGCTCGCCTCGATCATCCGCTTCTCGGTGCGCCACCCGGGCCTGGTGGTGGCCCTGGCCCTGGCGCTGCTGGTCTACGGCGTCACGCGACTCTTCAGCGCCAGCCTGGATGTGTTCCCGGAGTTCTCGCCGACCCAGGTGGTGATCCAGACCGAGTCGCCGGGGCTCTCGGCCAGCTGGGTCGAGGCCCTGGTGACGCAGCCGGTCGAGCAGGCGATCGCCGGCCTCGACGGTCTGCAGTCGCTGCGGTCGCAATCGATCCCGGGGCTGTCGGTCGTGACGGTGATCTTCAAGGACGGCAGCGACATCCACCGCCACCGCCAGGGCGTGGCCGAACGCCTGCAGCAGGCGACCGCCCACCTCCCGAGCGGTACCACGCCAAACCTGACGCCGCTCACCTCCTCGGCCAGCACGGTGCTGGGGGTGGGCGTGACCTCCACCACGCTGGACGGCCCGGCCCTGCGCGGGCTCGTGGAGCGGGTGCTGCGGCCCCAGCTGCTGGCCGCGCAGGGGGTGGCCGATGTCAATGTCTTCGGCGGCGCGCTGCCCCAGTGGCAGATCCGCATCGACCCCGCAAGGCTGGTGCAAAGCGGCCTGTCGATCGCCGAGCTCGCCGCCGCTGCGCGGCAGGCCACCGGCATGCGGGCGGCCGGCTTCATCGAGTCGGCCAACCAGCGCATCGCGCTGGGCATCGAGCCCCCGGCCGACAGCGCCGTGGCGCTGGGCGAAGCCATCATCGCCACCGACCGCCCCGGCCCGGCCCTGCGGCTGCGCGACGTGGCCACCGTGGCCCTGGGCGGCGCGCCCGCGGTCAATGCCGCGCAGATCGACGGGGTGCCCGGCATCTTCCTGATGGTTCAGGGCCAGCTGGGGGCCAACACCCGCGACACCACGCGCGCCCTGGACGCGGCGCTGTCGCGGATCGAGCCGGTGCTGAAAGCCCAGGGAGCCACGCTCCACCGCGACCTGTTCCGCCCCGCCAACTTCATCGAGACGGCGGTGGGCAACGTGCAGCGCGACGTGATGATCGGCGCAGCGCTGGTGATCGCCGTGCTGTTCGGCTTCCTCTACAACGTGCGCACCGCGCTGATCTCGGCGGTGGCGATCCCGCTCTCGCTGCTGGCCGCGGTGCTGGTGCTCCAGTCCCTGGGCATGAGCCTGAACATCATGGTGCTGGGCGGCCTGGCGATCGCCCTGGGCGAGGTGGTTGACGACGCCATCATCGACTGCGAGAACATCTACCGCCGGCTGCGCGAGAACCGTGCGCGGGCCACTCCCCTGCCGGCCGCGCAGGTGGTGTTCGACGCCTCGATCGAGGTGCGTGCCTCGGTGGTCTACGCCACCTTCATCGTCGCGCTGGTGTTCCTGCCGCTGCTCACGCTCAGCGGCGTGGCCGGCAAGCTGTTCGCGCCGCTCGGACTGGCCTACATCGGCGCCATCCTGGCCTCGCTGGCGGTGGCTCTCACGGTCACCCCAGCGATGTCGCTGCTGCTGCTGTCGGGGCACCGCCTGCCGGCCGGCGACCCGCCGCTGGTGGCCTGGCTCAAGCCGCGCTACCGCGCGCTGCTGCTGGCGGTGGAGCGCCACCGCAACCCGGTGCTCGCCAGTGCGGCGCTCGTGATGGCCTTCGGGATCGGCCTGCTGCCGCTCTTTCGGGGCGAGTTCATCCCGCCGCTGAAGGAAGGCCACTACATCGTGCACATGAGCGCGGTGCCGGGCACGGCGCTGGCCGAATCGCTGCGGCTGGGCGAGCGGGTCTCGAAGGAACTGCTGGCCATCCCGGGCGTTCGCTCGGTGGCGCAGTGGGTGGGCCGGGCCCAGAACGGCGCCGACACCTTCGGGCCGCATTACAGCGAGATCGAGGTCGAGCTCGGACAGGTGTCGGGCGACGAGCAGCGGCGCGTGCTGGCCGAGATCCGGCGCCGGCTCGGTGGTGAGGCGCAGGACCGCCAAGCCGCGGAGGGCGATGCGGGCGGTGAAGTGGGCGGAGGCGTTGAAGCGGGCGAGGGCCCCGCCCCCGGCTTTGCCGGCCTGCAGTTCGGCGTCAACACCTTCCTCACCGAGCGCATCGGCGAGACCGTCAGCGGTTTCCCGGCCGATGTGGTGGTCAACCTCTACGGCGCCGACCTCGATGCGCTGGACCGCGACGCCCGCGCGGTGGCGGCCCTGCTGGCCAGCATGCCCGGGGCCGACGACGTGCAGCTGCTGTCGCCGCCCGGCGCCCCCGAGCTGCGCCTGCGGCTGCGACCCGAGGCGCTGGCGCGCCACGGACTGACGGCCGGCGAGGTGATGGACGCGGTGCAGACCGCCTACGAGGGCCTGGAGGTCGGACAGGTCCACGGCGCGGGCCAGGCCACGCCGCTGGTGCTGGTGCTGGCCCCCGGCGCCCGGCAGGACGTGAGCCAGGTGGCGGGGCTGCCGCTGCGCTTGCCCAAGGGGCATGCGCTGACCCTGGGCGACCTGGCCGACCTGGACCTGGTTGAGGGCCGCGCCAAGATCCTGCGCGACGCCGGCCGGCGGGTGCAGACCATCACCGCCAACCTGGGCCGCGGCCATGACGCCGAGCAGTTCACCGCCCGGCTGCAGCGGCGCATCGCGGCCGACCTGCGGCTCTCCGCCGGTGTGCACGCAGAGGTCACCGGGGCGGCCGAGGCCCAGGCCACCGCCCGCGGTGAGCTGCTGCGGGTCTCGCTGCTGTCCTGCGTGGGCGTGGCCGCGCTGCTGTTGCTGGCCTTCGGCTCCCTGCGCCACCTGGCGCTGATTTTCGTGAACCTGCCCTTCGCGCTGGTGGGCGGCGTGGCCGCCGTGCTGGCCACCGGCGGGCTGCTGTCGCTGGGCTCGGTGGTGGGCTTCGTGACGCTCTTCGGCATCACGCTGCGCAACTCGATCATGCTGGTCTCCCACTACCAGCACCTGGTGGAGGTCGAGGGCCGCCCCTGGGACCTGGACACCGCGCTGCTGGGTGCGCTCGAGCGCCTGCCCTCGATCCTGATGACCGCGCTGGTCACCGCACTGGGTCTGGCGCCTCTGGCCCTGGGCCGTGCCGAGCCCGGGCGCGAGATCGAGGGACCGATGGCCACCATCATCGTCGGCGGCCTGGTGAGCTCGACGCTGCTCAACCTGCTGGTGCTGCCGACCGTGTTGCTCCGGTTCGGGCGCTTCAGGTCTGCGGCGGTCCCGGTGGGCGAAGCGCAGACCTCCACCTCATCAGGCGCCTGAGGGCGCCGATCAGCCCACCATCAAGCACACCGCGGGCCCGTCACCGGCGCGGCCGGCCCAGGACCGATCCCCAACCCAGCAACAGCGCCAAGGCCGCCAGCGGCCACAGCCCGAAGGCCGCCGCCCAACGGGCGAAAGGCGTCAGCCCCTCGCGGCCCTGCACCCGCCCCTGCAGCACGCCCTGGGTGTGGGGCGCCAGCCAGTGCGTGACCCGGCCGCGGTGGTCGATCACGACCGTGGCGCCGGTGTTGGTGGCGCGCAGCATCGGCCGCTGCAACTCGAGCGTGCGCATCCGCGAGATCTGCAGGTGCTGATCGATCGCGACCGTCTCACCGAACCAGGCGATGTTGCTGACATTGGCGAAGACCGTCGGCGCCGTGGCCGGATCGGCAAAGCGCGCCGCGAGCTCCTCGCCGAACAGGTCCTCGTAGCAGACGTTGGGGCCGATGCGCTCGCCCCGCACCGGGAAGGAGGGCGCGTTGAGCGGCCCGCGATTGAAGTCGCCCAGCGGCATCTTCATCAGGTCGACGAACCAGCGGAAACCTGCAGGGATGAACTCTCCGAAGGGCACCAGATGGTGCTTGTCGTAGCGGTAGAAGCCGCCTGGCCGCGCGGCCGCCTGGGCCGACAGCCCCGCCACCGAGTTGGTGTAGCCAGCCTCGAAGCTGCCCAGCGGCAGACCCACCAGCGCGGCCCGCTCCCCGTCTTCGAAGGCAGAGCGCAGCGCCTCCCAGTAGCCTTCGGGCAGCTGCTGCGGCAGCAGCGGAATGGCCGTCTCGGGCGCGACCACCAGGTCGGCATCGGCCAGGGCCAGCATGCGGCCGACCCAGGCCAGGGTCTCGGGCTGGCGGTCCGGGGCGAATTTCTCGTCCTGCGGCACGTTGCCCTGGAGCAGCGCGACCGAGATCGTGCCGGACGGCCGGGTGAAGTCTTGCGGCAGGGCCAGCGGCCCCCACCAGAGCGCGGCGGCCAGGGTCAACGGGCCCCCTTTCTGCAGCCAACGCGCCCGGTTCGCCGGGCGCAGGGGCGGCACCGATGGCGCCGGAGCGCCCGATGGGGCGCCTCTCGCAGCGCCGCCGCCCAGGCCCGCCGCCAGCAGCGCCGCGACCGCCGCCGAGACGGCCCCGATGCCGTAGACCCCGAGCCAGGACGCCCAACCGGCAAGCGCTCCGTCAATGTGGGCATAGCCGGTGGCGACCCAGGGAAAGCCGGTGAAGAGCAGCCCGCGCGCCAGCTCGGCCGCCAGCCAGACGGCAGCGAAGAGTCCGGCGTCGGCGATCGGCCGCCCGGCCCGCCAACGCCACCAAGCCGCCATGGCCCCGGCCAGGTAGAGCGACAGGACCGCGCACAGCAGCACCACGGCGAGCGCGGCCAACCAAGCCGGCATGCCGCCATAGCGGTGCAGGCTGATGAAGAGCCACCAGACGCCGCCCAGCAACCAGGCGGTCGAGAACAGGCCCCCAAGGAGCGCCGCCCGAGAGGCCGAGGCGGCCGCCGCCACGCGCCAGGCCAGCAGGGCCACGCAGGCCGTCTGCAACCAGGGCGCCTCGGTGGTGGAGAAGGCGAAGGCGTGGAGCCCGCCGGCCAGGACCGCCAGCGCCAGATCGAGGCCGCCCGGCCAGGTCGGCGCCGGCGGCGGCGGCATCGCGGCGCCTGACGGGTCAGGCCCGACCACGTTCAAGCCGGGTTCGCCGGGGCGTCGCCGTCCGCCGGGCTGCAGCGCGTGACCTTGAACCAGCGCACCGCGCCCCCCCGGGCCAGCATCACCACGAGACGCAGACCACCGACCTCGACCGCCTCGCCACGGTGCGGCACCCGGCCGAGCTCGTGCGCGACGAGCCCGCCGATGGTGTCGAAGTCCTCGGCCGGCAGCTGGGTGTTGAAGTAGGTGTTGACTTCATCGATGGCGGCGTCGCCCGCCACACGCTGGCTGCCATCGGCCAGGGTGAACATGCCGGACTCGCGGCCCTTCTCGTCGAATTCGTCCTCGATCTCGCCGACGATCTCCTCGAGCACGTCCTCGATCGTGATCAGGCCGCAGGTCTTGCCAAACTCGTCGATCACGATGGCGAGGTGGTTGCGGTTGGAGCGGAAATCGCGCAGCAGCTCGTTGAGCCCCTTGGTCTCGGGCACGAACACCGCCGGCCGCAGCAGCGCCCGCAGGTTGAGCTCGGGCGCGCGCTGCAGCTTGAGCAGGTCCTTGGCCATCAGGATGCCGATGACGTTGTCGCGCTCACCGTCGTAGACCGGAAAGCGGGAGTGGCCGGTGTCGATCACCTGGGCCAGCAGCTCATCGTAGGGGGAGTCGATGTCCAGCTGGTCCATCCGGGGGGCCGCCAGCATCACGTCGCCCGCCGTCATGTCGGCCATGCGGATCACGCCCTCGAGCATGATGCGGGACTCGGGCTCGATCAGTTCGCGCAGTTCGGCGTCGGCCAGGGTCTCGATCAGCTCGTCGGTGGAGTCCGGTCCGGGCGAGAGAAATTCGAGCATGCGCTCGAACAGCGTGCGGCGATCGGCCACGCGGGGCCGGCGTCCTGTTTGGGGTTCGGACACAGGGGCGGTGCCGGGAGTCAGGGGAAAAGAAGAATACCCCAGCATGATGGCGATCGACGGGGCGGCTACCATCCGGCGCCTCGTCGATCGCCATCCGCTTGACAGCCCCCGGGGCTTGGTCGACATTCATCCACCCTGCGCGCGGCCCCCTGCGCTCGCCCGGAACCCACCATGGCACTCATTCCCGCGACCATCCTCACCGGCTTCCTCGGCGCCGGCAAGACCACCTTGCTCAAGCGGGTGCTGGCCGAAGCCCACGGACAGAAGATCGCCGTGATCGAGAACGAGTTCGGCGAAGAAAACATCGACAACGAGATCCTGGTGGCCGACACCCAGGAGCAGATCATCCAGATGAGCAACGGCTGCATCTGCTGCACCATCCGCGAAGACCTGCGCGCCACGCT
>CAISYQ010000440.1 GCA_903889735.1 uncultured Methylibium sp. | reverse complement strand
CCAGGCGGGTGGTGATGCCGGTCCACTGCGCGCCTTCGCGGGGCGCCGCGAGGGCGGCCCGCAGCATGCGCCGGTGCGGTCCGAAGTGGAGCTCGTCAGGCCGGGCCGGGTCGCGCGGGCGGCCATGGACCTGGGTCTCCAGCGCCGGGTGGTCGGGAGCGATGAACTGGCAGGCGCTGCCGCAGCGCCGGGCCTCGGCGGTGCGCGAGATGCCGCAGTCGGTGCACAGCCCGCGCGCGGCGGCGGGGCCGAGCATCGGAGCCCAGACCGGACCCGGGAGGGGGGAATCGGGTGTCAAGAGGAACGACCGGCGCGCCAGGGCCAGGCCGCTCAGCCGCTGAGCACCGACGGCGGCTGCGCCCCCGAGCCGGGAAACTCATGGGCGCTGCGGTTGCGCGTCTCGATGCGCTCGAGCAGGCCGATGGTGCGGACCAGGCGCTCGTCGATGCGGCGGCCCCAGAGCGCGCGCCGGGCCACCGGGGGCGGGGTCATGCCTGCGACCGAAGCCGCCTCCACCAGGAAGACGATCGCGGGCAGCGGCGCCAGGGCGGGCAGACGCCAGCCGGTGCGGGTGGTGCGCCAGAGCGCGGCCTCCAGCGCCCGCGCGATCAGCGCGAGCTTGCGCTGCCCCGACACCACCGCGCGCCGTGACACCGAGTCGCAGCCATGGCGCTCCACCTCGCGGCCAATCTCGGCGTAAACCAGCCGAGCGGCCTGGATGGCCGGGCGGCAGTCGCGCGGCAGCTCGGCGATGCCGCGCTCGGCGCGGCGGTAGAGGCGGTCGGCCTCGGTGAGCAGGCGCTTCACCACGCCGGCCAGCGCCGGGCTGAAGGTCGGTGCGCGCAGCCAGTCGTCGGGGTCGATGCCGGCCTCGCGCAGCCAAGCCCGGGGCAGGTAGAGCCGGCCGTTGCGCGCGTCCTCGCCGACATCGCGGGCGATGTTGGTCAGCTGCATCGCCACGCCCAGCTCGCAGGCCCGGGCCAGCGCCTGCGGACTGCGGGTGCCCATGATCAGCGCCATCATCGTGCCGACCGTGCCCGCGACCCGGGCCCCGTAGGCGTGCACGTCCTCCAGGGTCTCGTAGAGCCGGCCCTGGGCGTCCCAGGCAAAGCCCTCGAGCAGGGCCGCGAGCAAGGACTGCGGGATGCCGAAGCGCGCCACCACGGCGGCCAGCGCCCGGTCGGCATCGATCGGCAGCGGCGTGCCGGCATAGAGGAGGCGCAGGCGGTCGTGGAGCTCAGCGAGCGCCGCCGAGGGATCGTGGGTCAGAGCACCCTGGCCGGACGGATCGGTCTCGCCGGGGCCGTCGATCAGGTCGTCGGCGAGGCGGCAGAAAGCGTAGAGCGCGATGGCCGGCGTCCGAACGCGGGCCGGCAACACCAGGGAGGCGGCGAAGAAGGTCTTGGAGCCGCCGCGCATCAGGCGCTCGCAGGCCTCGAGGTCGTAGCCGTTGTCGGCGCTGCCGGTGGCCCGGGCGGCATGGGGATCCAGGCCCTGCATCTCGGCGATGGCTTCGTGGTCAGCGTGCATGGCGGTTCGCCCTCGCAAAGGTCTTCACATCCGGCACCGTGCTCTCCAGCGCCTTGGCCGAGGTCAGCACACCCGGCACGCCCGCGCCAGGGTGGGTGCTGGCACCGACCATGAACAGGTTCTCGATATCCTCGCTGCGGTTGTGCGGCCGGAACCAGGCGCTCTGCAGCAGCAGGGGCTCCAAGCCGAAGGCCGCCCCCTTGAAGGACAGCAGCCGGTCATGGAAGTCCTGCGGCGTGGTGACGCGCGAGGTCGCGATGTGCTGCTGAAAGCCGGGCATCACCACATCAAGCGCGTCGGCGATCGCCTGCCGGTAGGGCTCGGCGGTGGCTTCCCAGTCGGTGCCGCTGTCCAGGTGGGGCACGGGCGCCAGCACGTAGAAGGCGTCGCAGCCGGGCGGCGCCATCGAGGGGTCGGTGGCAGTGGGCCGGTGCAGGTAGAGGCTGAAGTCCTCGGCCAGCACCTGGCGCTTGAAGATGTCGTGCAGCAGTTCCTTGTAGCGCGGCCCGAGCACCATCATGTGGTGGGGCACATCCGGGTACTGCCGGTCCGTGCCGAAGTACCAGACGAACAGGCTCATCGAGTAGCGGCCGCGTTCGATCTTGGCATCGGTCCAGTGGCGGCGGTGGCGGGGCTCGATCAGGTGGCGGTAGGTCCAGGCGGTGTCGGCATTGGAGACCACGATGTCGGCTTGCAGGGTCTCGCCGCTGGCCAGGGTGACGCCCGTGGCGGTGGGCTTGCCGTCGCGCTGCGCCACCTCGATGCGGCGCACCTCCGCGTTGCAGCGCAGCTGGCCGCCGCCCGACTCGAGCAGGCCGACCAGGCCGCGCACCAGGGAGCCCGTGCCGCCCATCGCCCAGTGGACGCCGAAGCGCCGCTCCAATGAGGTGATCAGGCTGTAGACGCAGGTCACGGCGAAGGGGTTGCCGCCGATCAACAGCGGGTGGAAGCTCATGACGATGCGCAGCTTGGGGTCGCGCAGGTGGCTGGCTGCCATCTGGTAAATGCTGCGCCAGGCGCGCATCTTGATCATCGAGGGCACGGCGGCGATCAGGTCACCGAGGGTGTCGAAGGCGACGGTGCCGAGCTCCTCGAAACCCAGCCGGTAGCAGTTCTCGGCCTCGGCCATGAAGCGCTCGAAGCCGGCCACGTCGCCCGGGCTGAAGCGGGCCACCTCGTCGCGCATGGCCTGGGCATCGCCGCTGTAGTCGAACCAGCTGCCGTCGTCGAAACGGATCCGGTAGAAGGGGTCCATCAGCCGCAGCTCGACATCGTCGGACAGCTTGCGGCCACAGAGTTCCCACAGCTCCTCAAGGAGGAAGGGCGCGGTGATGATGGTCGGCCCGGCGTCGAAGGTGTAGCCGTCCTGCCGCCAGACATAGGCCCGGCCGCCGGGGGCGTCGAGCTTTTCCAGCACGGTGACCCGCCAGCCGCGGGCTTGCAGCCGAACCGCGGCGGCCAGTCCGCCAAAGCCGGAGCCAATCACCAGCGCCACCGGTGCATCCCTGCGGGACGAGACATCGGCGGCGGCCAGGAGGTCGTGTTCGATCGGTGAGCCTGGTTTCATGGGTACTGCTGTGGGGCCGGCAGCCCCCGGAGGGTCCTGTGGCCCGCCGCCTTTGCTGCGAGGGTGTGTAAGTCTAGATTGACACATCAATCTGTCAAGCTCAGAATGATTCCATGGATCGCCCCGCGCTGCCCGTCATCACCGAGTTGCTGAAGCCCATCACATGGTTTCCGCCAATGTGGGCGTTTGGCTGCGGGGTGGTCGCCTCGGGGGTGTCGCTGCAGGAGCGCTGGCCGCTCGCGGTGACCGGCATCCTGCTCGCCGGGCCGCTGGTCTGCGCCAGCAGCCAGGCGGTCAACGACTGGTTCGACCGCCATGTCGATGCGATCAACGAACCCCAGCGACCCATCCCCTCGGGGCGCATGCCGGGTCGCTGGGGCCTGTATATCGCGATCGCGTGGACCTTGCTGTCACTGCTGGTCGCCACGGCCCTGGGGCCCTGGGGTTTCGGCGCGGCCGTGGTCGGTCTGGCGCTGGCTTGGGCCTACAGCGCGCCGCCCGTGCGCCTGAAACGCAATGGCTGGTGGGGCAATGCCGCCTGTGGCATCTGCTACGAGGGCGTGGCCTGGGTCACGGGCGCGGCCGTCATGGCCGGCAGCCTGATGCCGGACGGCCGCTCGCTGGCCCTGGCGGCTCTCTACAGCGCCGGCGCGCACGGGATCATGACGCTGAACGACTTCAAGTCGGTGGAGGGCGATCGGCGCATGGGCGTGGGCTCGCTGCCGGTGCGACTGGGCGTGACGCAAGCGGCCCGCACGGCCTGCGGTTTCATGCTGCTGCCCCAGGCGGTCGTCGCAGGCCTGTTGCTGCTGTGGCAACAGCCCGTCCATGCCCTCGCGGTGGCCGGCCTGATCGGGCTGCAGGCGCTGATGATGCGCCGCTTCCTGGCCCAACCGACCGAACGGGCCACCTGGTACAGCGGCTTCGGCGTGCCGCTCTTCGTGATCGGCATGCTGGTGAGCGCCTTCGCACTGCGGGCCGCCCCATGACGCAGACCGCGACCCCCGATCTCGGCTGGGGCGGCATCGCCCGGCTCGGCCTGGTCCAGGCGGCGCTGGGCGCCATCGTGGTGCTGACCACCTCCACGCTGAACCGGGTGATGGTGGTGGAGCTGGCCCTGCCGGCGCTGCTGCCGGGCGTTCTGGTGGCCCTGCACTACCTGGTGCAGGTGGCCCGCCCCCGCATGGGCCATGGCTCCGATGTCGGCGGTCGCCGCACGCCCTGGATCCTGGGCGGCATGGCGGTGCTGGGCACCGGTGGCGCGTTGGCGGCGCTGGCCACGGTCTGGATGGCCGAGCAGCCGGCGCAGGGCATCGCACTGGCGGTGGTGGCCTTCGCGCTGGTGGGCCTGGGCGTGAGTGCCAGCGGCACCTCGCTGCTGGTGCTGCTGGCCAAGCGCGTTGCGCCCGCGCGACGCGCACCCGCCGCGACCATCGTCTGGATGATGATGATTGTCGGCTTCGCAATGACGGCCGGCGTGGCCGGCAAGCTGCTCGACCCCTACTCGCCCGAGCGGCTCTTGGCGGTGAGCACCGGGGTGTCGGTGCTGGCCGTGGCCCTGGCCGCGCTGGCGCTGTACCGGCTGGAGGGGCCAGCGACCTCTGTGGCCTCCTCGGCGGAGGCTGCAGCCACGGCGCCACCCGCCTTCCGGGCTGCGCTGTCCCAGGTGTGGAACGAGCCGGCCGCGCGGCAGTTCACCCTCTTCGTGTTCATTTCCATGCTGGCCTACAGCGCCCAGGACCTGATCCTCGAGCCCTTTGCCGGCACGGTGTTCGGCTACACGCCGGGTGCCTCGACACAGCTCTCGGGCGTGCAGCACGGCGGTGTGCTGCTGGGCATGGTCATCGTGGCGCTCGCCGGCAGCGGAGCGATCAGCCGACTGCTTGGGCGGGGCGGCGCGCGGCTGGGGTCGCTCAAGGTCTGGTCGGTGGGCGGCTGCCTCGCTTCGGCGCTGGCGCTGATGGGTCTGGTGATGGCCGGTCTCACCGGGCCGGGCTGGCCGCTGGCAACCACCGTCTTCCTGCTCGGCGCGGCCAATGGCGCGTTCTCGATCGCCGCGATCGGCTCCATGATGCAACTGGCGGGCGAAGGCCGCGAGCGCCGCGAGGGCGTGCGCATGGGCCTGTGGGGCGCTGCGCAGGCGGTGGCCTTCGGCCTGGGTGGGCTGGTCGGCACGGCGGCCAGCGACCTCGCACGCTGGCTGATCGCCAGCCCCGGCAGCGCCTATGCGGCGGTCTTCTTCTTCGAGGCCCTGCTCTTCCTCGTGTCGGCCTGGCTGGCATCGCGGATCGGCACGACCCAGGCGACCCCGATTCAACAGAAAACGGCCCGAACGCTTGAAGCTCGCATCCAAACGCGGGGCGAGCAGTGGTCGCCACCGCTACAACAAGGGGGAACACCATGAAGCAGTCCATGGAGACTTTCGATGTGGTCGTGGTCGGCGGAGGGCCCGCCGGGGCCACGGCCGCCCATGACCTGGCGCAGCTGGGCCGCTCGGTCCTGCTGCTGGACCGGGCGGGGCGCATCAAGCCCTGCGGCGGCGCGATTCCGCCACGGCTGATCAAGGATTTCGCGATCCCCGACGAACTGCTCGTCGCCCGCGCCCGCTCGGCCCGCATGATCTCGCCCTCCGACAGCCGGGTCGACATCCCGATCGAGAACGGCTTCGTCGGCATGGTCGACCGCGACCAGTTCGACGAGTGGCTGCGCGAGCGCGCCGCGGCCAGCGGTGCCGAGCGACGCAGCGGCCTCTTTGACCGCATCGAACGCGATGCCGATGGCACCGCCATCGTCCACTACCACGCCCGCGACAAGCACAACCACGGCGACGGCGTGCCGACCGCCGTACGCGCTCGCAGCATCGTCGGCGCCGACGGCGCACGCTCGGCCGTGGCCCGTCAGGAGGTGGAAGGCGCTGAACGCACCAAGTACGTCTTCGCGTACCACGAGATCGTCCGCGCGCCGGCCGAAAAGCCGCCCGGCTATGACGACACCCGCTGCGACGTCTACTACCGCGGCACGCTCTCACCCGACTTCTACGGCTGGGTGTTCCCCCACGGCGACACGCTGAGCATCGGCACGGGCAGCGCTGACAAGGGCTTCTCGCTGCGCAACGCCACCGGCTCGCTGCGCGAGGTGGCCGGCCTTGCCAATACCGAGACCCTGAGGCGCGAGGGCGCGCCCATCCCGATGAAGCCGCTGCCTCGTTGGGACAACGGTCGCGACGTGGTGCTGGCTGGCGACGCCGCGGGCGTCGTGGCACCCGCCTCGGGCGAGGGCATCTACTACGCGATGGCCGGAGGCCGCCTGGCCGCCGAGGCCGTGGACCAGCTGCTCAGCACCGGCAAGGCCAGCGCGCTCAAGCTCGCCCGCAAGCGCTTCATGAAAGACCACGGCACGGTCTTCCTGGTGCTCGGGATCATGCAGCGCTTCTGGTACTCGACCGACAAGCGCCGCGAGCGCTTCGTCAAGATCTGCGAAGACCGCGACGTCCAGCAGCTGACCTTCGAGTCCTACATGAACAAGAAGCTCACCCGCCGCAGTCCCATGGCCCATGTGCGGATCTTCTTCAAGGACATGAGCCACCTCCTGGGGCTGGCCCGGGTATGAAGCAAATCCTCTGGTTGGTCGCTCGTGGCCCATCCGCGGAATCCAGGCTTGCGCCGGGGATCCCCGCATGACGGACGAAGGCCTGCTCAAGCCCGCGCTGGTGGCAGCGGTGGCCACCTGCGCGGTGGCCGGGCTCGGTGCGGGCATGACCGACCTCGGTCCCTGGTATCGCCAGCTCGTGCAACCGGCTTGGAAACCACCGGACTGGGCCTTCGGTCCGGTCTGGACGGTGATCTTCGTGCTGGCGGCCATCGCCGGCGTCATGGCTTGGCGCCAAGCACCCGACGCATCGAGCCGCCACTGGCTGCTGGGGTTGTTTGCGCTGAACGGCGCCCTCAACACCCTCTGGAGCGCCCTCTATTTCAAGCTGCAGCGCCCCGACTGGGCGCTCGTCGAGGTGGTGGCGCTGTGGCTCTCGGTGCTGGTGCTGATCGTGGTGCTGGCGCCTTACTCGCGGATCTCCAGCTGGCTGCTCTCGCCCTATCTGCTCTGGGTCACGATCGCTGCAGCCCTGAACCTGGCGACGGTCCGGTTGAATCCACCGAGCCCATGAGTTCAGCTTTCTTTTCGACATATCTGCAAGCCGCTGACCTTGGTGTCACGACCAAGCGGCGACTTCAGATTTCACAGAACGGCGCAAGCCCAAGCATTTGTGGCTGAGGAGCCATGAATAACCCTCGTGCGGGTCCAGCACGGATTTGCGGTTCCATCTAGGAGACAGCAACATGGCAGACAAAGACAGGGTATGGCCGACCGGCCTGACCGAAGCAGAATCGGAAGAGCTGCATCGGAACCTCATCCAGGGTACGCAGATTTTCGGCATGATCGCGGCGTTCGCGCATCTGCTGG
This sequence comes from uncultured Methylibium sp., assembly GCA_903889735.1. Lineage (GTDB taxonomy): Bacteria > Pseudomonadota > Gammaproteobacteria > Burkholderiales > Burkholderiaceae_C > Methylibium. The sequence goes on along the minus strand of CAISYQ010000440.1, from coordinate 7,395 downwards.
CGTACATCTATTCACCTTGGCTCAAGTGAAGAGGTCAGCAACATGATTTACGGAAAAATGTGGTGCGTGGTCAAGCCGACCGTGGGCATTCCCCTGATCCTCGGTGCGGTGGCCGTCGGCTCTTTTTCGGTCCATCTCGCGTTGGCCACCAACACGACCTGGGTCAAGGCCTTCCTCAACGGCAAGGCGGCTGAAAAGCAGGCCTCTATTGCCCCCGTCGAGGTCGCTGTCCTCGACGCGAAGAAATAGAGTCTGTGGCGTTTGCCACGGGCCGGGATCGACCGATCTCGGCCCCTTTCTTCCCGGGCAAGCCGCGCAGGTCGGAGAGTTCAGCTGGGCTGAATTTCGCCAACGTTGTCTGTGTGGCTGCTTTGGGCAGTTTGATCTGCCCCTGAATTTCCAAAGCGATGAACCGACTGAGCCGCCAAATGGTCAGCATGTGGGCCGATCTCGGGCCCCGCTTCCTGCCGTTTGCCGATGCGGCGACGCCGGATCTCCCGCTCTCGCGACTGCTGAGGCTCTCGCTCTTCCAAGTCTCGGTCGGCATGGTGTTGGTGCTGCTGATCGGCACCCTCAACCGGGTGATGATCGTTGAGCTCAAGGTGCCGGCCTCGCTTGTGTCGGTGATGGTCGCGCTGCCGTTGGTGTTCGCGCCCTTCCGCGCGCTGATCGGCTTTCGATCGGACAACCACCGCTCCGCCCTCGGCTGGCGAAGGGTCCCCTACATCTGGATGGGCACGCTATTGCAGTTCGGCGGCCTGGCCATCATGCCCTTCGCGCTGCTCGTGCTGGCCCGTGCCGGGAGCGCCGGCGATGCGCCCGTCTGGATCGGCTACCTGGGTGCGGGCGTTGCCTTCCTGCTGGTCGGTGCGGGCTCGCACACCACGCAAACCGTCGGGCTGGCGCTGGCCACCGACCTGGCGCCGCCGGAGTCGCAGGCCAATGTCGTCGGCCTGATGTATGTGATGCTGTTGGTCGGCATGATCGTCAGCGCCGTGCTCTTCGGCGCGCTGCTGGCCGACTTCAGCCCCGGCCGCCTGATCCAGGTGATCCAAGGCACGGCGCTGGCCACCATGGTGCTCAATGTGATCGCGCTGTGGAAGCAGGAAACCCGGAGCCGGCGCGGCGCACCGCCCGGCGCGCCCACCTCCTTCCGGGACTCCTGGGCGAGCTTCTGCCATGGGGGCGACCCGGTCCGCCGCCTCCTGGCCGTGGGGCTCGGGACCATGGCCTTCACCATGGAGGACGTGCTGCTCGAGCCTTACGGCGGCGAGATCCTCCAGCTCAGTGTCGGCGCAACAACCTCCCTGACCGCCACCCTCGCGGCCGGGGGGCTGACCGGATTTGCCCTGGCCTCCCGGGTGCTCAGCCGCGGCGCCGATCCCTTTCGCTTGGCCAGCCTGGGTGCGCTGGTGGGTGTGCCGGCTTTCGCTGCCGTCATCGGGGCGGCACCCCTTCACTCGCCTTGGCTGTTCGGCGTCGGCGTCCTGCTGATCGGATTTGGCGGCGGCCTGTTCGGCCATGGCACGCTGACCTCGACCATGCAGCTCGCGCCCAAGAGCCAGACCGGTCTGGCCCTGGGCGCCTGGGGGGCCGTGCAGGCCTCTGCGGCAGGCGTGGCCGTGGCGCTGGGCGGCATCATCCGCGACGTGACAGCCGGACTCTCAGGCCCGACCGCCGGCTACACGGTGGTCTACGGCCTGGAGATCGTGCTGCTGCTGGCCACCGTGGTCGTGATGAGGCCCTTGCTGCGCGCGAAGACAGCGAGGCTCGCCTTCTGAAAGGCTTGGAGTTAGGATCCTGCGCCGAAGCTCAAGCGTGTGCACAGGCCGCCCTGAGTGGTGACTGGTCGATGTGGTGTCCCGAAATCAACTGAACGAGGTGAACATGTCTATTGGACAAATCCTGCTGGTCCTCTGGGTGGCGGTCGGCGCCATGATGGTTTTCAACCACTACAGCAAGAAGAAGTAGCCCGTCCTGTACGGCGACCGATTCCTCCGGGACCTTGCCTGCCCGGAGTCCCACCTTCACCCTGTTGGCAGCTGTCCGCTTTGCCGGGGCTTGCAGGGTGGCCTTGTCGGATGAGATGCACGCCATGCACTGCAACCACCTGGGCCCGTGACGGATGAGCGGTCTTGTCTGGCTGGTCGACGGCGTGATTGTCTTCACGGTCATTGAAGGGCTCTGTCTGGTGGTCCACCACCGGCGGACCGGCCGGGGTGTGGCGCCTGGGGACTTCGTGGCCAACATGCTCTCGGGCCTGTGCCTGATGCTGGCATTGCGCGCGGCGTTGGACTCGGGTGACCCTTGGCCTGTGCTGCCGGCCCTGCTGGCGGCGGGGGTGATCCACGGCATCGACCTGTGGCGGCGCTGGCGCCGGGGCTGAAGGCGACTGCTCTGCGCTCACCCCGTCCGGCGCGCTGATCGACCGTCAGACCGCCTGCCGGTTGACGCGCGGACGAACCCCAACGCACCCACCAAAGAGAACGGCCCTCAACGGGCCGTTCGTTCTTGCGCCGGGCAGCACCCGGATGTCGATCAGCGGCCTCTGCTACTTGCGGGCGGCCTCGATCCTGCGCCCGGAGATCAGCTCGCCGCCGACCCAGCTGGCCGTCTTCACGCCCTTCTCGTCGGTGGCAGGCGCCGGCTGCTCGGCCGCCCGGTCGGGCTGGGGTGCGGGTGCGGCGAGTTCCGGGTAGTCCTTCAGCATGCTCTTGCCATACAGGGGCTTATAGGCGCCCTGGTGGCAGGTGCCGCAAGCCACCTTGGCCACGTCGCCGCCCGGTCCGAGACGGTGGGGCGGGAAATTGGCCGTCAAGGGCACGAGGTAGTCGTTGTTCAGCTCCCGGGCCATGCGGATGCCATGCCAGGCGGTCACACGCTGGGGCGTGCTGGTCTCCCAGGACGAGAAGGCGCGGCTGTTGTGACAGTAAGTGCAGTTCACGCCCAGGCTGTCCGACATGTGCATCATCAGCCCATAGGTGAACTCGGCCTGCTTGGTCGACTGGCGGTTGCCGGTGGGCAGCGCCGTTGCGCCATTGACGCCGATTTGTTTGGCATCGAGCAGGTAGGCGCTGAAGGGGTCATAGGGCAGCGAACTCCAGGCCACCGACTGTGCGGCCTTGTTCTGGCCCGCATCGTCGCCGACCAGGCTGCCGGCCTGCTTGATCGGCGGGGACGTGAACCAGACCTTGGCCGGCACCGGCTGGCCGCGGTGGCAGGTGTAGCAGGTGACGCCCGTCTCAGCCACATGGGCCTTCCAGTCCGCGTTGATGTGCTGGGTCATCTGGATCATGCGCCGCGCCACCACCTTGGTGTACTTCGAGTCCTCGGCAAGGTTGGCCAGGTTGTGGCAATAGGCACATCCCTCCTTGGGCGCCACCCAGGCGCTGATCGCCGTCATGTGGCGGGTGAACTGGCCGACGCTGAGATGCCCGAGCACCTGGACGTTCTGGTAGACCTGGGCGGCCTTGGGGCCATCGGCGCTGGCCTCCGCCTGGGGAGCCGGCACCTCGTGCAGCGGCGCCTGGTCTTCGACGATCCGCGGGTTGTAGACACCCACCATCGCCGTGCCGCGGAAGCCGCGCTGCACCGAATCGATGGGCGGACGCTCGAAGGGCGCCTGCTCGCAGCCGGACAACAACGCGCCCATGGCCACGGCCATGACAACCCATGAACTCTTGAGGCAGCGCATCATGGCTTGACTCCCTGCAGGATGCTCGGATCGATGACGGCCGGGAACACCGACGGGTAGATGGGGGCCACGCCGTGTTTCACCGCCCACAAATACCAGTTGTCGACCACGGTGCCGGTCAGCAGGATGCCGATGCCGCCCGTCAGCGGACACAGAACGGCGAACCACCAGGCCCATCGGTGGATGGACTCCATGGTCGCGTTGAAGCCCATCGTCCAGCGCCAGAAGAGCGCGGCGCGTTCCGAGGCGGTGCCACGGTCGGTGATCTGCTCGATCTCGCGCTCACCACCGAAGCGGCTGACCGCGAGGATGGTCGCACCGTGCATTGCGAAGAGCAGCGTCGATCCGTAGAGGAAGACGATGCTGAGCATGTGGAAGGGGTTGTAGAACAGGTTGCCGTAGCGCAGCGAGAAGGCCGCCGTCCAGTCCAGGTGAGGGAAGATGCCAAAAGGCACCGCTTCGCCCCAGCTGCCCATCAGCAACGGGCGGATGAAGCCCAGCACCAGGAAGAGCCAGATCGCCGCGGCAAAGGCCCAGGCCACATGTGTGCCCATCCCCAGCTCACGGGCACGGCGGTAGGTGCGGGCCCACCAGAGCAGCACCGAGATGGTGAGGAAGAGGCCGGCGATCATCCACCAGCCACCCTGATTGAGCGCGGGGATGGCCAGACCGTTGCCGGGGGGCGGCGGCTCCAGTGCCAGCCAGAAGAGCTGCTTGACGAACTGGATCGGATTCCAGTTCACCGAGGCCAGCATGTTGAAGCCGATGATGTTGAAGGCCAGCAGGCCCAACAGCAGTGACGCCAGGCCCAGCCCACCCAGGTAGATCGGACCCAGCTGGGCATTGCCGAAGCGGCCGATCAGGTGGACGATGAGCGGTTCCTCGCCGGTGCGCGGGCTGTTGCCGTGCCCCAGTGGAACCCCGTGATGCACCGGCCCTGTGGCCTGGATGCGCGTGAAGAGATTTTGGTACTCAGCCATGTCGTTCTCCTTGGCTTCAGGACATCAGCGCCAGATGGGCAGGCTGAGCCACCAGCCCCACCATTCGGGCCAGCCACGTGTCCAGAAGGGGCCGCTGATCACGATGCACACCGCGCTGAAGAACACCGCCGCCAGTGCCAGGAAAAGACCCAGCCGATGGATGCCCAGGGTGCCGATCGAGTAGCCGATGAGGTCACGAAAGAAGGTGTCCTCGTGTTCCGGCTGCCGAACGCGCTCGCCCTTCACCGGGTTGGTGGCCGAGAGCACCAGCGCACCGTGGAGCGACAACGCGAAGACGGTCGCAAAGAAGAAGCTGATCGCCAGCATGTGCGCCGGGTTGTAGTGGAAGTGCAGGTACTGGTAGCCGGTGTTGGAGACCCAGTCGAGGTGGCTCATGATCCCGTAGGGAAAACCGTGACCCCAGGCCCCCATCAGCACAGGCCGGATCACCACCAGCGTGAAGTAGGCAAAGATCGCGAAGCCAAAAGCGACCGGCACATGCAGTCCCATGCCCAGCTTTCGACAGATCTCCACCTCCCGCAGCGCCCAGGACACGAAGGCGCCCAGGGCACAGACGGTGATCAGCTGCCACAGGCCGCCCTCGAGCAGTGGCGCGAAACGCAGGCCGTAGCTCAGGTCAGGCGGGGCGATGTTGATCTGCCAGATATTCCAGGTCGTCCCCTGAGAGGCACCCCAGAGAATGAGGGCGGTGCCCAGGGCCGCGAAGAAAATCGACGCGACACCGAAGAACCCGACGTAGAACGGTCCCACCCAGAAATCGAAGAGATCTCCTCCGACCAGGGTGCCACCGCGCACGCGGTACTTTCTTTCAAAGCTGAGCATGGCCATCTGCAACTCCTTCGCACTGCACGCCGGCGAACAGCCGCGGCGGCAGCACTAGATTCTTGTCGGCAGACAGGGCCGGGCCGAAGGCCCGCGCCTTGTCTGCCTGCGCTAGCAAGCCGTTTACTTCTGCGGCGTGGCGGCTGCCACTGGCATGGCCGCGTTCTGCGCACTGGCAGCGCCGCCCTTGGGGCCGTCGAACCAGTTGTACTTGTTGGTGCTCAAGAGCACCAGATGGATCATCGCGGCCAGGCCGAACAGGAAGATTCCCTGCACCACCATCGCACGCAGCGGGTCGTACAAACGCCAAATTCTCCACATGGTCAAACTCCTAAAGTAGGTGTGACATGAAGGTGTAAACACCCGACTTCACGCCACCGATCAATGATTTTTCCGACTCAGATCCCGGCAACCAGGAACGCCACTCCCAAGTCAGCGTCTGGGCGACGATGGCCAGGAAGAGAAACATGACAAAACACACCGCAAAAATGCCGTGGTAGATCTTCGAGTCCTCCTGCAGCAACTGCTGCAAGGGTTGCTCTGTTGTGCCGTGCATAGCATTCCCCTCGACGGGTTATTTAAATCAGAGCCAAGGACGCCAGGCCCAGACGAGAATGTGGGCGACCACAGCGACCGCCGTGAACCCGACGAAGCCTTGAACCCAGAATTGATGAAACTCTTGGGCTTCTTCGTCCGACAGGCCGGATATCGAGCCTTTTCTTTCAGCCATAGGAATTGCTCCTTGTCATCGGCCAGGGGCCGTCGCTGCGCAGAGCCCGCGCAGCCGGGGCAGTCGCAGCGGATTGCTGCGAATGGGGGACGTGCCGGCCGAGGCCGCACGGTGAAGAGGGTTGTGGAGGGGCCGACTCATGCGGGCTCCCCTTGGCGCAGCAAATCGCGCGAGCGGGCCACGCGGTCGGCGGTGATGCGCGCCTCGCCGGCACGCCGGGCGTCGCGCTCGGCGCGGTCGCGCAGGCGCTTGGCCGCCGAGATCTGCACCAGCACCGGCTCGTTGCCCACCCAGTCGGCCAGCAGCGTCTGGGCGTCATCGTCCCAGGGTGCCGACTCCACCGGGGCGAGCCGGGCCGGCGTCGCATCGACGCGGTCCATGTCGCTGCCCAGCGGCAGGATGTGGAAGAGCGCATCGAAGAGCGCGTTGCAGAACTCCTGGATCACGTAGGTCGCGCCCGCATAGCCCATGAAGGGCGTGCCGGTCGCGCGGCGAATGATGGGCAGTGGGAACGAGGCGGGGATGAAACTGGCCTTCATCGGCGAGCCGGACCCGCCTTCGGCCAGGTACATGCGCTCGTTGTAGCTGCCGTACATCACCAGCGGCGGCTTCTCGTGGATCAGCCGGCGAACCGCCGCGTTGTCGGTCTTCTCGCCCGGCTTGCGCGCCACCGCGAAGTTGCAGGGCAGGCCCATCTCGTCCTCGAGGAAGTGGCGCAGACCACGGGTGTAGGTCTCATTGGCGACGACCGCGAAGCTCGCAGTGCCGAAGAAGTCCTGGGTGACCGAGCGCCACAGGTCCCACACCGGCTTGATGGTGGTGTGCTTCTCGCGCTCGATGAAGGGCTCGGGGTCGAGGTGCAGCAGCTCGCCGAGCTTGCGAAGGAACTGGGTGGTGCTGTGCAGGCCGATGGGCGCCTGCAGGTAAGGCCGCTCCAGCGCCTCGCAGAGCATGCGGCCGAACTCGCGGTACATGCAGATGTTGACGTCAGCCTCGACCAGCCGCGACACGTCGGCCAGGTGGCTGCCCAAGGGGAACACCATGTTCACCTCGGCGCCGATGCCCTGCACGAGCCGCCGGATCTCGGCCAGGTCGCTCGGTGAATTGAAGGTGCCGTAGCTCGGGCCGATGATGTTGACGCGCGGCTT
>CAISYQ010000439.1 GCA_903889735.1 uncultured Methylibium sp. | reverse complement strand
CACCTGGGCGCCGACCCGGCCTGGCACCTGCGCCAGACCCTGGGCGGCTGGGGCTCGCGCGGCCTGGGCCATGTGGAGCCCGAGGCCCTGGCCGACTACGAGGCCGGCTTCTGCGCGCCCGCGCCCCACCCGGGCGCGCTGCCACCCGGCATCCACGCCGCCTGCGAGGACTACCGCGCCGCGGCCGGCATCGACCTCGTCCACGACCGTGCCTCCCGCGCGGCCGGCGATCAGGTGGCCTGCCCCCTGCACGTGCTGTGGGGCGAGCGCGGCGTGGTGGCCCGGCTCTTCAGCCCCATCCAGGACTGGCAGGCCGTCTGCCGCGGGACGGTGAGCGGTCGGGCGATGGCTGCGGGGCACTTCATCCCTGAGGAGGTGCCGGAGCAGACGGCGGAGGAGTTGAGGCGATTCTTGGGCGGGTGAGGGCGGGCTTGTCCTCTGCGCGCATCACGCATCATGCTTCCGCCGGGCCCCGCGCCTCGCTGTCCGTCCCGCCCCACCTCAAGAGTCAGGCCAAAAAACCAGAGGCTTCATGAAACACCATCTGCTTACGTTCGCCATCCTCTTGATGGCCCTCGTGCTCTACGTCATCGGTCTGAATGGTGGCGGTGCCGTCTTGGTCTGCGCCGGCGCAGCCCTTGAACTGTGGTTCTGGGTTCGAGCGATGCGCGAAGGCAAGCCTGCCGCAAGCTCTGCGAAGCGCCCCGGGTCCTGAGGAGGGGTCTCGCCCAGTCCGGCGCGGGACCAGACCCCCGCTGGTCAATATTCAATCGGCACGGGCGGCCAATATTCGGTCGGCGCGCACACCCCGCGCCCTGCGAGGAGGCTGATGGCGCATCGAATCATTTCGTCACGGATTCCCGCAACGCCTCCTTGGCCGCCGCAAGCGGGCACTGTCCGACTTTCGCGTGCCGCCTGTCCTGCGGCGTGATCTTCCTCGCCCAGTCGGGACCGATGACCAAGGGATCGAGTGCCTCTCCATATTCCCGGTTCCACTGCCGCAGCAGCTGCGGGCCGGACGAGGCCGGGATCCATCGTCGAAACGCGGCGTAGGCGCGCACGAACAACCCCACGACCTTGCGCGCGGCCTTGGAGGGATGCGGCTGGCCGACTATGTCCAACAGGTGGTCATCGGCGCTGCAGCGCAAGAGGGTGTAGCCCAGCCACTTGAACGGTCCAGGGAAGAAGCGCTTGCAGAAATTGTCGCCCATCGCCACCGCCAGCCCTGGGCCTTCGGGCGTGCGCTCGTACACCGTGTGTTCGTAGTGCTCCATCCACGCACGAAACGCGGCCTGCTCCTCAGGCACCTCGATGCCCCAACGACGCCCGACCTCGCGCCAGAACAGAAAGAGCGCCCTGGCCTCGCTATCACTCAAGACCTGGCAGCCCAAGATCTCGGGGATGCGCACCGCCTCGAAGCACAGGCCGGAGAGCGTGTAACGGAAATCATCGGGCGGAATCCGGAAGCTCTCGTGGATGGCGGCCAATCGGTCGATCGTCGCGCCGGCGCTCGGGGTCCGCCAGCCGTCGCGGTACAGGAAGCCGAAAAACAGGAGCGAGTCGTCCACGCGCTTCGTGGTCTGGTAAGTCTTTCCCCGGCCGTTCTGATGCAGGACGGGGGCGATGGTTCGGACGGCGATCTGGCGCCAATAGGCTACGGTGAACAAAGCGTCATTGAAGAACGCGTCGGCGAAGACGCGGCCCACGACAAGCCTCGAGACCTCGTGATAGTCCGTCTCCGGGTTCAGCGCGGCGAGCCGCCGACTGACGGCCCTTCGCGCCTTCAGTTCCTTGAACGGGTTTGGCCACCAGCGTGGCCGCGGACCGGTTTCGAGATCGGCGTCAACAATTTTGGCGTTGCTCATGGCTTCCCCGCGTGGTGTTTGCCCGTTGACAGGATAAATCGCCCAGGCAAGGTCTGCCAAAAATTGGTGCAGATGTGCCTGCGCGGATCGTCGCAGCCAGACTGAGTTCCGATCTCACAAGAGGCCTGAGCCCCATGCTTCCCGGGCTGTATATGGCCTCGCCGACCCAAAGCGGCAGGTCGTGGGCGGCCATGTGGGCCCCCCGATTCAGTAGTGGTACCGAAGCTGGGCAATCAGCAGCGAGTCGCCCTCGATCCGGTAGACCATGCGGTGTTCGTCATTGATGCGCCGCGACCAGAAGCCGGCAAGAGCATGCTTCAGAGCCTCAGGCTTCCCGACCCCAGAGAACGGATGGCGCTTGATTTCCTGGATCAGTCTGTTGATCCGGTCCACCATCTTCCGGTCCTGCTTCTGCCAGAAGAGGTAGTCCTCCCAGGCCTCGTCCGCAAAGACCAGCCTCACTCGGCAAGCTCTCGGACCTTGCCCCCGCCCTGGGCAAGCTGCGACACCGCAGCGAGCAAGCGCTTGGCATTGGCAGGGCTGCGCAGCAGATACGCCGTCTCTTCGAGTGCCTTGAAGTCGTCCAGCGACAGCATGACGACGGACTGCTCACCGTTGCGCGTGATGATGACGGGCTCGTGGTCTTCGCACACGCGGTCCATCGTCTTGGCCAGGTTGGCGCGAGCTGAGCTGTAGGTGATGGAGTCCATATCGCAGACCTCGATGTATGTACAATTTATTGTACGTCAATGACGGGGCGGAGTCTGCCTCGCCGTTGAACCGACGTTCCAACGGCATGGCGCCTTGGCCTTGAAGCGCCCGATCTGACCTGCTCCAAAAGTGCCCTGTGCCCGTGGGCGGACGCTCCGGAGGGTGCTTTCCCGGGGTGACGATCTGCCGCCCCTGCGCGGCGCTAGCATGCGCTGCAGACGGCCCGCCTCGGGGCTGCACAAGGAGCGCCCATGGCGGCCTGGCTGATGCGCCTGAACGAGCACCTTCCGTTGCGTTACGCGGCCTGGACGGCCTGTGGCGCGGGGCTGCTGCTGTCGCTGCCGAGCGCGGCGCAGGGTGGCGCCGGGTTGCTGGCGGCGCTGGTCTTCGGGGCGCTGATGGCCACCGGCTGGCACGACGTGCGCCAGACCCGCCATTCGGTGCTGCGCAACTATCCGGTCATCGGCCACCTGCGCTTCCTGCTCGAGTTCATCCGCCCCGAGGTGCGGCAGTACTTCATCGAGAGCGATCGTGACCAGATCCCGTTCTCGCGCCAGCAGCGCGCGCTCGTCTACCAGCGCGCCAAGGGCGTGAGCGACAAGCGCCCCTTCGGCACCCAGCTCGATGTCGGCGCCCAGGGCTACGAATGGCTCAACCACTCGATGGCGCCGACCACCCTCGCCGACGCGGACTTCCGTGTCCTCGTCGGTGCCGCGCCCTCCTGTACCCAGCCCTACAGCGCCAGCGTCTTCAACATCTCGGCGATGAGCTTCGGCGCGCTCAGCGCCAATGCCATCCTGGCGCTCAACGCCGGGGCCCGGGCTGGCAGCTTCGCGCACGACACCGGCGAGGGCAGCATCAGCGTCCACCACCGCCAGCATGGCGGCGACCTGATCTGGGAGATCGGCTCGGGCTACTTCGGTTGCCGCAATGACGACGGCAGTTTCAACGAGGAGCGCTTCGCCGAGAACGCGCGCGACCCGCAGGTCAAGCTGATCGAGCTCAAGCTCAGCCAGGGTGCGAAGCCCGGTCATGGCGGCGTGTTGCCGGGCTCCAAGGTCACGCCCGAGATCGCGGCGGCGCGCGGCGTGCCGGTCGGCGTGGACTGCATCTCGCCGTCAAGCCACAGCGCCTTCGACACGCCGGTCGGGATGCTGCGCTTCATCGAGCGCATGCGCGTGCTCTCGGGCGGCAAGCCGGTGGGCTTCAAGCTGTGCATCGGCCACCCCTGGGAGTGGTTCGCCATCGCCAAGGCCATGGTCGAGACGGACCTGCTGCCCGACTTCATCGTCATTGACGGCGCCGAGGGCGGCACGGGCGCGGCACCGCTGGAATTCACCGACCATGTCGGCGCGCCGCTGCAGGAAGGCCTGCTGCTGGTCCACAACACGCTCACCGGTCTGGGCCTGCGGCACCGCGTTCGGCTGGGGGCCGCCGGCAAGGTGATCAGCGCCTTCGACATCGCCCGCATGATGGCGCTGGGGGCGGACTGGTGCAATTCGGCGCGCGGCTTCATGTTCGCGCTGGGCTGCATCCAGGCCCAGGCCTGCCACACCGGGCATTGCCCGACCGGTGTCACCACCCAGAACCCGCTGCGGCAGCGGGCACTGGTGGTGCCCAACAAGGCCGAACGGGTGCACAGCTTCCACGGGCAGACGCTCAAGGCGCTGCGCGAGCTGGTGCAGGCGGCTGGCTTGCGGCATCCGGGGGAGATCTCGGCCCAGCACATCGTGCGGCGCACCGCCCGCGGCGTGACGCTGCTGTCCACCTCGCTGAGCTTCGTCAAGCCGGGCGAACTGCTGGCCGCCGAGCGCGGCGAAGCGCCCTGGCCCCAGAACGTCTTCAGCGTCTACTGGCCGCTGGCCCGCAGCGACAGCTTCCAGCCGCTGCCGGCCGAGTTCAGGCCTCCGGAGGCCGGCTCTCGATGAAGCTCGGCCGCGCGGCCAGCTTCTCGTAGAGGCGGTTCAGGTTGTCGTTGCCGTCGCGCCAATCGATCGCCGGATAGCGGAAGTCCAGGTAGCCCAGCGCGCAGCCGACCGCGACATCGGCCAGCGTGAAGTGGTTGCCGGCGCACCAGGGACGCTCACCCAGGCCCTTGGCCATGGTGCCGACTGCGCCATGCACCTTGGCCATCTGGCGGTCGATCCAGGTGCTGCTGCGCTGTGCGGCCGTGCGGCCCGGCCAGATGGTCTCCAGCCGCGCCAGGATGGCAGCGTCCAGCAGGCCGTCGGCCAGCGCTTCCCAGGTATGAACCTCGATGCGCTCGCGCCCGCTGGTCGGGATCAGCTTGCCCACCGGCGACAGCATGTCCAGGTACTCGACGATCACCCGCGAGTCGAACACGGCCTCGCCGCCGTCCATCACCAAGCAGGGCACCTTGCCCAGTGGGTTGGCCTCGGTGATCACGCTCTCGGCGGCCCAGACGTCCTCGAGCACCAGCTGGTAGTCGAGCTTCTTCTCGGCCATCACGACGCGGACCTTGCGCACATAGGGGCTCGCGAGCGAGCCAATCAGTTTCATCGGCATGTAATTCCAAGCTGACACATCAAGCTGATTTTAGCCATCGACCCCGGCGGTGTGTGTCGGCAGCCCAACCCCCAGAAGAGGGGGCCGAAGACGGGGTGGCGTGGGGCCACTTCTACAATCCCAGCTCTTCGCCCACCGCCCCTGGCGGGGCCGCGCCGGCCCCGGGCTCGACCCGCCCCCACCGATGAACCTCAGCACCCTCAATGCCCTCTCGCCCCTGGACGGCCGCTACGCGCCCAAGCTCGCCGCGCTGCGGCCGCTGTTGAGCGAATACGGCCTGATGCACCGCCGCGTGCAGGTGGAGGTCGAGTGGTTCATCGCGCTCTCCGACGCCGGCCTGCCCGAGCTGAAAAGCCTCTCCACCGAAGCGCGCGCTCACCTGCGGGCATTGGTCGCGAACTTCTCCGAGGCCGACGCCCAGGCCATCAAGGACATCGAGAAGACCACCAACCACGACGTCAAGGCGGTCGAGTACTGGCTCAAGTCGCGCTTCGCCGGCCGGCCTGAGCTGCAGGCGGCGGGCGAGTTCGTGCACTTCGCCTGCACCAGCGAGGACATCAACAACACCAGCCACGCGCTGATGCTGACCGCCGCCCGCGAGCAGGTCATGCTGCCGGCGCTGGACGGGCTGGTCGCCACCCTATCACGCATGGCCCATGAGATGGCCGCGCTGCCCATGCTCAGCCGCACCCATGGCCAGACCGCCAGCCCCACCACCGTGGGCAAGGAGATCGCCAATGTCGCCCACCGGCTGGCCACAGCGCGCGAGCGCATCGCCGCCGTCAAGCCGCTGGCCAAGATGAACGGCGCGGTCGGCAACTACAACGCCCACCTGGCCGCCTACCCCGACATCGACTGGGAGGCCTTCAGCCGCGGCGTCGTGGAGGACCGGCTGGGCCTGGCCTTCAACACCCACACCATCCAGATCGAGCCGCACGACTGGATGGCCGAGCTCTTCGACGCGCTGGTGCGCTGCAACACCATCCTGATCGATTGGTCGCGCGACGCCTGGGGTTACATCGGCCTGGGCTACTTCAAGCAGCGCCTGAAGGCGGGCGAGATCGGCTCGAGCACCATGCCCCACAAGGTCAACCCCATCGATTTCGAGAACGCCGAGGGGAACCTGGGCCTGGCCAACGCCCTGCTCACCCACCTCAGCCAGAAGCTGCCCATCAGCCGCTGGCAGCGCGACCTCACCGATTCCACCGTGCTGCGCAACATGGGCGTGGCGCTGGGCTACACCCTGCTGGCCTGGGACTCGCTGGCGCGCGGCCTCGGCAAGCTCGAGGTCAACGAGGCCGCCCTGGCGGCCGACCTCGATGCCGCCTGGGAGGTGCTGGCCGAGCCCATCCAGACGGTCATGCGCCGCTACGCCCTGCCCAACCCCTATGAGCGCCTGAAGGAGCTCACCCGCGGCAAGGCCATCACCCGCGAATCGATCCGCGCCTTCATCGAGGGGCTGGAGCTGCCCGAGGCCGAGAAGGAGCGCCTGCGGCAAATGACGCCCGCCAGCTACACCGGCAATGCGGCGGCCCTGGCACGGCGGGTCTGAGCGGCCATGAGCTTCCTCCAGCAGATCGCCGCCGCCGAGCGCCTGAACCAATCCCTGCTCTGCGTGGGCCTGGACCCGGAGCCGGCGAAGTTCCCCGCGCCCTGGACGGGCGACGCTGGCCGCATCTTCGATTTCTGCGCGGCCATCGTCGATGCCACCCGCGACCTGGCGATCGCCTTCAAGCCGCAGATCGCCTACTTCGCCGCCCACCGCGCCGAGGACCAGCTCGAGCGCCTCATGGCGCACATCCGCCGCAACGCGCCGGGCGTGCCGGTGATCCTGGACGCCAAGCGCGGCGACATCGGCGCCACCGCCGAGCAGTACGCCCGCGAGGCCTTCGAGCGCTACCAGGCCGATGCGGTGACGCTCTCCCCCTTCATGGGCTTCGACTCCATCGAGCCCTACCTGCGCTGGCCCGGCAAGGGCGCGATCCTGCTGTGCCGCACCTCCAACCCCGGCGGCAGCGACCTGCAGAACCGCGTGCTGGCCGACGTGGACGGCCAGCCGCGACTCTATGAGCACCTGGCCCACCTGGCCCAGTCCGAGTGGAACCGCAATGGCCAACTCGGTCTGGTGGTGGGCGCCACCTTCCCCGGCGAGCTGGCCCGCGTGCGCGAGATCGCCCCCACGCTGCCGCTGCTGATCCCGGGCGTCGGCGCCCAGGGCGGTGATGCCGCCGCCACCGTGCGCGCGGCCTGGCGTGGCGGCCCCGAGGGAACGACCGCGCCCATCCTCGTCAACTCCTCACGCGCCGTGCTCTACGCCGGCAGCGGCCCCGACTTCGCCCAGCAGTCGCGGCGGGTGGCGCGGGAGACACGGGACCTGCTGAACGCGGCGCGGGGGCGCTGAGCCGCCCGGCCCCTCAGGGCCTCAGCGGCAGCTCCCGCAGCCTTCGCCCGGTCAGTGCGAACAGTGCATTGGCCAGCGCCGGGGCGAGCGGCGGGGTGCCGGGTTCGCCGACGCCGGTGGGGGGCGCTTCACTGGGCAGCAGGTGTACCTCGATGGCCGGCGTGTCGGCCAGGCCGATGAGCGGCTGGTCGGGGTAGTTGCGCTGCTGCACCCTGCCTGCCACGATGTCGATGCGGCCGTGCAGCGCGGCGGCCAGGCCGAAGAGGATGCCGCCTTCCATCTGCTGCCGCACGATGTCGGGGTGGATCACCGTGCCGCAGTCGATGGCGCAGACCACGCGGTGGACGCGTGGGCGCCGCAGGGTGGGCGCGGTCCCCGGCGACGCCGACGGGGCCGGGCTGGGGGCCGTGGTGCTTGCCGCGGCGATTCCCGTGGTGGGGGACGTGGCTGTTGCCGAGCCCGTCAGAGACACCTCGACCACCTGCGCCACGATGCTGCCGAAGCTCTCGTGCAACGCCAGGCCCCGGGCACGTCCGGCCGGCAGCGGCCTGCCCCAGCCTGCGCGCTCGGCGGCCAGGCGCAGCACCGCGGCATGGCGCGGCCGGTCGGCCAGCCGCGCCAGCCGCCAGGCCAGGGGATCCTGCCCGGCGGCGTGGGCGAGCTCGTCGATGAAGCCCTCGCTGAAGAAGGCATGGTGGGAATGCCCGACGCTGCGCCAGTAGCCGACCGGCACGCCGCTGTGGGTGGCGGCATGGGCGATGCGCTGGTGGGGGATGTCATAGGGCAGGTCGAACAGCCCCTCGACGGCGGTCTTGTCGGGCAGGTCCAGCGGTCCCGCCAGGCGCGGCAGGCTGCGTTCCATCCAGCGCGGCGTGACCGCGTCGCTGGCGCTCGCCGCGCGCAGGCTGATGGGTGCGCCATCGGGCCCCAGCACCGCCCGCAGCACGGCCACCGCTGCGGGCCGGTAGTGGTCGTGGGTGGTGTCCTCCTCGCGGGACCAGAGCAGTTGCACGGGCCGCCCGCCGGTCTCCTGGGCCACGCACACCGCCTGCGCCACCACCTCGGCATCGAGCCGCCGCCCGAAGCCGCCGCCCAGCAGCATCATGTGCACCGTGACGGCGTCCTCGCTCACGCCTGCCGTTCGTGCGGCCAGCGTGCGCGCCACGCCCGGCACCTGGGTCGGCACCCAGACCGTGACCTGCCCGTCCACCACCTGGGCGGTGCAGTGGGTCGGCTCCATCGCCATGTGGGCGAGGTAGGGCGCACGGTAGACGGCCTCCACCGCGGTGAACGCGCCCTGCGCCAGGGCGGCCTGCTCGGCGGCCTGCGGATCGCCGCGGCGGTGGAAGCCGATGCCGCCATCCCCGTCGAAGGCCCGTCGTGCGGTGGCTTCCAGCGTGGTGAGGATCTCGGCCGAGTCCGCCAGCGGCCCGGCGGGCGGTGCCCGCCATTCGATCTGCAGCGCCTGCACCGCCTGCTGCGCATGCCAGGTGGTGCGCCCGACCACCGCCACGCCGGCGGTGCTGCCGGCCGCGGCGGGCAGGCGCACCAGCCGCTCCACGCCGGGGCGGCGCAGCACCTCGTCCTCGTTGTCGATGCGACCCGGCTCGCCGCCGAGCATGGGGCACATCCGCACCGCCGCGAACACCAGGCCGGCGGGTCGCACATCCATCCCGTAGACCGCGCGGCCGTCGGTCTTGGCGACCAGGTCCAGGCGCGGCACAGCGCGGCCGATCTGGGTCCAGGCCGAGCGCGGCTTGAGGCGGACCTCACCCGCGGGCGTGCCGGCCGCCGCGGCGGCCAACTCACCGAAGTGCGCGCTCACGCCGGAGTTGTGGAGCAGCTGGCCGTCGCGGATCTCGATCTCGGTCTTGGGCAGTTTCCAGCGCAGCGAGGCCGCCCCCACCAGCTGGGCGCGTGCCGTGGCCGCGGCCAGCCGCAGCGGCTCCCAGGCGTCGGCGACGCTGCTCGAGCCGCCGGTTGCGACGATGCCCAGCTCGCGCGCCAGTTTGGCGACGGTCCAGGCGGCGGCTTGGGCGGTCCTGGTCTCGCGCCCCGGCTCGCGGTCGCGCGGGTGCAGCGGCAGGCTGCCGACGAACATCGCCACATTGCCGTAGATCGCATCGCTGCCGGCTGCCACCAGCTGCACGCGGGCCACGGGGAAGTCCAGTTCCTCGGCCACCAGCATGGCAAGTGCCGTGTGCACGCCCTGGCCCATCTCGGCGCGCGGCATCGCCAGCTGCACCCCACCGTCGTTGGCGATGCGGATCCAGCCATTGAGCGCCACCTCGCCGGGCCCCTCGGGCAGCAGGCCGCGCCGGCCGGTGCGCGAGCGCGGCGGCAGCAGACCCCAGCCCACCAGCAGGGCCCCGCCGGTGGCCGCCGCACTGATCAGCAGGTTGCGGCGCTTCATCCTGATGTGCCGGGTTGCCCGCGCGGCGATGCCGGGGCGGCCGGTGGAGCAGACGGTGGGGCAGACACCGGGGCGAGGGGCGGGGTGCTTGGCGACGCCACATCCTGCCCAACCCGTGACGACGCCGGGGCGGCCTGCAGACGCACCGCCGCACGGTGGATCGCCACCTTGACCCGCGCCAGGCTGCCGCAGCGGCACAGGCCGGTGATCGCCGCCTCGATGTCGGCATCGCTCGGACGGGGCTTGCGGGCAAGCAGCGCGCTGGCCGCCATCAGCAGGCCGCTCTGGCAGTAGCCGCATTGCGGCACCTGGTGTTCGATCCAGGCCTGCTGCAGGGCATGCGGTGCCTGGGCCTCGCCCAGGCCCTCGATGGTGGCCACGGCGCGCCGGCCCACCGCCGACAGCGACAGCACACAGGACCGCACCGGCTGGCCGTCCAGCAGCACGGTGCAGGCGCCGCAGGCCGCGACGCCACAGCCGTATTTCGTGCCGGTCAGGTGCAGCACATCGCGCAGCACCCACAGCAGCGGCATCGCGCCGTCCAGATCGCCCGGCAGCGGGTGGAGGCGGCCGTTGACTGTCAGCGAGGCCGGCAACGCCAATGGCATGGGTGAGGTCGCCGGTTCGGGCGGTGCGGCGGGGTCGGTGGGCATGGCGCAACGGACTCGGCAGGAAGGGAAGCGACGCTGGGGCAGCCCCGCAGATGGAGGCGCGGCCGGCAGCCTTTGCGACATTGTCGGCGTGCGCCAGGAGAGGGGCTTGCGCCCCATGCCCGCCGTCCCCAGGATGCGCTCTCTGTCGGACCTCTTGCGAATCTCTTGCTGGTGACGGCCCCGTTTCCCTCAGACCGCCAGCGCCTGTCCGCCCTGGAAGGCGCGCAACTCGCCCGGCACGAAGGCCTGCCAGGCCTCGCCCTCGGTCAGCGGTTGCGTCACGACGAGGGCGACGCGGT
>CAISYQ010000438.1 GCA_903889735.1 uncultured Methylibium sp. | reverse complement strand
CTGATGTCGCTGGTGGACCCAGACTGGGTGCGGGCACTGGACCGGCCGCTGCGCCACCCGGTTCCGGGCGCCGGCAGTACTGCGGCCGCCGAGCTGCCGGCCGCCACGGCACTGATGGCGCTGACCTGGCAGATGCAGCCCGCGGGCCAGCGCCAGGGCAAGAGCCTGGACGACCCCGCCGCCCGGCAGCGCTTCATGGGCCGCTTCTTTGAAGCGGTGGAGCGCGCGAAGCCCTTGCAGGCCCTGGTGGCCAGCCGCTGGCGCGCATGGTTGCTGCAGGAACTGCCAAGCCCGCGGTCTGGCGCGCCGGCACCCACCCGTTCGGCGTCGATGGGCGTGCCCATGGGCGATTGGCTGCGGCGCGGACCGCCCGCCGAGGCCGAGGCTGAGCCAGAACTCACCGGCGCGGGGCATCGACAGCCACAGGCTGCGTCGGGCGCATCGCCGAGCGTATTACCAAGCGCAGTACAAAACGCAGCATCAGACGCCACGCCGCGCTGGCGCGCCCGCCCCTTCGGCGTGAACCTCTTCGGCTTTGCCTTCGGCGAGCTGGGCATCGGCGAGGACGTGCGCATGGCGGCGCAGGCCTGCGAGGCCGCCCAGATCCCCTACCGCGTGGTGAACGTGAACCCCGGCTCGCAGCTGCGCCAGGGCGACCGCGCGCTGGAGTCGCAGGTGGAGGGTTCGGTGGCGGAGGCGCCCTACGCGGTGAACCTGTTCTGCATGCCCGGCTTCGACATGGTGGGGCGCGTGGTGATGCGCGACGGCCCCGGCGTGCTGGCCGACCACTACAACATCGGCTGGTGGCCCTGGGAGCTGCCGGTGTGGCCGCGGCGCTGGGCCAGCGCCTTTGAGCTGGTCGATGAGGTGTGGGCCGCCACCGGGTTCACGCAGTCCATGTACGCGGCCGCCACGGCGCGGCCGGTGACGCTGATGCCGCTGCCGGCCACGGTCGAGCGGTTGGTGCCCACCCCGCGCCGCGAGCTCGGGCTGCCGGCCCGCAAGTTCCTGTTTCTGTTCATCTTCGATTTCAACTCCCACCTGCCGCGCAAGAACCCCTGGGCGGTGGTGGCCGCCTTCCAGGCGGCGTTTGCGCCCAGCGACCGCACGGTGGGGCTGGTGCTGAAGACCATGAACACACGGGCGGACGACGCCCAGTGGCAAGCCTTCAAGACCCTGTGCTCGCAAGACAAGCGCATCAGCTTGATGGAACAGACGCTGGACCGCGGCGCGGTGCTGGGCCTGGTGCAGGCCTGCGACGCCTATGTGTCGCTGCACCGGGCCGAGGGCTTTGGCCGCACGCTGGCCGAGGCCATGCTGCTGGGCAAGCCGGTGGTGGCCACAGATTTCTCGGGCAATGTGGATTTCCTGAGTTCGCGCACGGGGTTCCCCGTGGCCTGGCAACGCCAGTTGCTGGCACCGGGCGACTACCCCTTCGTCGAGGCCGACGACGCCGCCTGGTGGGCCGAACCCGAGGTGGGCGATGCCGCGCGCCAGCTCATCGCCGCACGCGCGGCTGCCGCTGAGCCCGCCTTTGCGCCGCGGGTGCTGCGGTATGCGAGGAAGCAGTTCGCACCAGACCGCATCGGCGCGCTGATGCGTCAGCGGCTGGAGGCGGTGTGGGACCAAAAATAGGCCGCTGACCGGGCCTGCGCGCTTGCGGCCAGCGTCGCCGCGCCCTACAGCGAAGCTTCCCGCCCT
>CAISYQ010000437.1 GCA_903889735.1 uncultured Methylibium sp. | reverse complement strand
GGGATACCGTTGTCGAGCAGGGTGGCCAGCACGCGCACGCCGCTGGCCACCAGCGACTGGGCCAGTCCGGCCACTGCCGTGTCGTAGCGCTCGCGGGACCATGCACCCGCCGTGGTCTCGAGGACCGTCATTCGCCGACGGCCGCCCGCCGCGGCGCCGCGCTGCGCAAGGTCACCGGCAAGCGCCCGGCCAGCACCAGCGGGCGGTGGTCGTAGTAGCGACCCCAATCGACGGCGCCGGCCCCGAGGCGCGCCGGATCGGCCGCGCCCAGCGTGATCGGCTTCACACCCAGCCGGGTGAAGATGCGGCGCAGCTCCTGGGTCGCCGTGCTGACGACCCACTGGACCTGCAATTGCTCCAGGTGGCGGGCCAGGAACGGGATCAGGCGGCGCCCCTCACCGGGCTGCAGGGCGGCCAGGTGGCCGACCTCGAAGATCCGCTCGCGCGGCAGGCGCTCGCCAGGTCCGGCCAGCAGGCGCTCGACCGGGCCGTCGAGGTAATGTTCGAGGAACAGCGGCTGAACGCCGCTGCGGTAGCCGGCGGCCGCGGTGATGACGCCCCCTTCCCGCAAGCTGACCAAGGTGGGTGCGAACTGCCGCACCCGGGCGCCGAAGTGATCGGCGTAGACGCGGCGGATGAAGGCCTCGACCTCACCCCGGCCGGGATCGTCGGGCTGGTGGACCGAGAAGACCGGCGTGGCGGCGGCCAAGGCCCGCCCGAACCGAACGCCCGCGCCCGCCTCCATGGCCGGTCCTGCCGCTTGCATCGCCAAGGTTTCGCTGTACATGACAGCATATTCACGCCCAGACCTTAGCGCTGCCTTAAGACAGCCGCCTCCGCACCGGCGCCCTCGCACAACCCCCTCAGGCCACCGCCGTCTTCATCCCGAAGGGCCTTCCTACAATCAGGTGGTGAACGCTCCCGCTGTCCTGAACGCCGACCTGCACTGTCACTCCAATTATTCCGACGGCACCCTGCCGCCCGCGCTGCTGGCCGCGCGCGCGGCGACCAACGGGGTGGAGCTCTGGGCGCTGACCGACCATGACGAGACCCGCGGTCAGGGCATCGCCCGGGAGGCGGCGCTGTCCCATGGCCTGGCCTGGCTGAGCGGCGTGGAGATCTCGGTGAGCTTCGCGGGCGAAACGGTGCACATCGTGGGCCTGGGTTTTGACACCGACGACACCGCCCTCACTGCCGGGTTGGCCGCCACGCGCGGGGGCCGCCTCCAGCGGGCCCGTGAGATGGCCGAGGGCCTGGCGCAGGTGGGGATCACCGGCGCCATGGAGGGGGCGCTGCGCTATGTGGGCAACCCGGAACTGGTGTCGCGCACCCACTTCGCGCGCTACCTGGTGGAGAGCGGCCGCTGCGCGAACACCCATGAGGTGTTCCGCCACTACCTGGTCGAGGGGCGACCCGGCTACGTGCCCCACCGCTGGGCCGCGCTGGGCGACGCGGTGCGCTGGATCGTGCAGGCGGGCGGGGTGGCCGTCATCGCCCACCCGGCGCGCTACCGCTTCAGCCCCACGGCCGAGTACGCCCTGTTCACCGAATTCGTCGCCCACGGCGGGCGCGGCGTCGAGGTCATGACCGGCAGCCACAGCGCCGCCGAATGCCTCAAGTACGCCGACACGGCCCGGGAATTCGACCTGCTCGCCTCTCGGGGCAGCGACTTCCATGCCCCCGCCGAGAGCCGCACCGACCTCGGCGCCCTGCCCTGGCTGCCCGGGCAGCTGGCACCGGTGTGGGAAGCGCTCGAGCACCGGGTGCAGCGGCCTTGACGGGGTCGCGCCCCTGGCTCGGCGTGGGCCTCGTGCTGGTGATGGCGATGTGCTTCGCCACGCTCGACACCACCGCCAAGCTGCTGGGCCAGAGCCTGCCGGTGCTGTTGGTGCTGTGGGTTCGCTACGCAGTGCAGGCGGTGGTGATGGCGCTGTGGCTGGGCGGGCGGGGACTGCGTGGCGGGGGCAACCTGTTTGCCTGCGCGCACCCGCGCTTCCAGCTGCTGCGCGGCTCATTGCTGCTGATGTGCAGCGCGCTGTTGTTCTTCGGCGTCCAGCACATGCCGGTGGCGGAATTCACCGCGGTCAGCATGCTGTCCCCGGTGCTGGTGGCGCTGATGGCCGCCCTGCTGCTGCGCGAGCCACTGCAGCCGCTGCGCGGTCTGCTGGTGGCGGGTGGCTTCGCCGGCGCGCTGATCGTCGTGCGGCCGGGCAGCGGGCTGTTCGGCTGGGCGGCCCTGCTGCCGCTGGCGATGGCTTTTGTGTACGCCAACTACCAGCTTCTGACACGCAAGCTGGCGGCCCTCGAGCACCCGCTCACCACGCACTTCTACACCGGGGCGGTGGGCACAGCGATCGTGTCGGCGGCGCTGCTGCTGAGTCCCGTCGATGTCCGTGGGGCGCTCACCGCGGCCCCCTGGTCGCTGTGCCTGCTGATGGTCTTCGCCGGGCTGGCCGGCACCGCCGGCCACCTGTGCCTGATCCTGGCGGTGGGTGTGGCACCGCTGGCCGTGTTGATGCCCTTCACCTACACCCAGATCGGGTTTGCCAGCTTGGGCGGCTGGCTCGTCTTCGGCCACCTGCCGGACGGCTGGGCCTGGGTGGGGATGGCGGTGGTGGCCGCCTGCGGCGCAGGCTCGGTGTGGATGAACCTGCGCGACAGCGCCACCGACCGGGCCCGCACGGCACCGGTGACCCGTTGACGCTTGGCGATGGCCCAGCACTTCGAGATCCACCCCGACAACCCGCAGCCGCGGCTGCTGAAGCAGGCCGCGCAGATCCTGCAGGACGGCGGCATCGTCGCGATCCCCACCGACTCGAGCTATGCGCTGGCCTGCCGGCTCGACGACAAGGCCGCGGCCGAGAGCCTGCGGCGCCTGCGCGGCGTGGATGACAAGCACCACCTCACGCTGCTGTGCCGCGACCTCAGCGAGCTCGCGAGCTACGCCCGGGTCGACAACCGCCAGTTCCGCCTCTTGAAGCTGGGCACGCCGGGGCCCTACACCTTCATCCTGGAGGCCACCAAGGAGGTGCCGCGGCGGCTCTCGCACCCCTCAAGGCGCACCATCGGCCTGCGGGTCCCCGCGCATGCGGTGACGCAGGCGCTCCTCGAGCAGTTCGGGCAGCCACTGCTCGCCACCACGCTGATCCCACCGGGCGACAGCGAGCCGCTCAACGACCCCGAGGTCATCCGCGCACGCTTCGGCCGGCAGCTGCAAGCCATCGTCGACGCGGGCGCCTGCGCCCTGGAGCCGACGACCGTGATCGACCTGACGGACGAGCCGCCGCTGCTCGTGCGGGTGGGTCGGGGCGACCCGGCTGCGCTGGGACTGACAGCGGACTGAAGGCGCCGAGGACGCGCGCCCTCCATTTTCTGCCGGCAACGCGCGCCAGGGGCCGTGCGCGGTAGGGACTGCGGGGCGGTGGCTTGGAGAGGCGGGGGGCCTCGGGACTACAGCGCCGCCGTCACCAACATCTCGACCTTCCAGGCCGGTTTGGCGAGCGCGGCCACGACGGTGGCCCGCGGCGGGGCCGCGCCGGCCGGCAGCCAGGCCTCCCAGACCTCGTTCAGCGCAGCGAACTCGGCCAGGTCGGTGATGAAGATCTTCACCATCAGCAGCTTGCTCTTGTCGGTGCCGGCCCGCGCCAGCAGCGCGTCGATGGCGGCCAGCACCTGGGCGGTCTGGCCGCGGATGTCCTGGGTGGCGTCGCCGGCCACCTGACCGGCGAGGTAGACGGTACCGCCGTCGCCGACGCGGTGCACCGCCATCTCGGAGAGCCGGGAACCGACATCGAATCGTTCAATCGTCATGGGCGTGCCTTGGTGGGAGAAGGTGAGGAGGCTTTCCGGGATTTCTGCGGCTTCTCGAGCATCTTGGCCTTCTGGCCGAACCGGCTCTCGGTGCCGGCCATCAGCTTGGCGATGTTGGGCCCGTGTCGCCACACCAGCAACAGGCTCATGCCGGCAATGGCCAGCACCGTCGGCCCGCCGCCCCAGATCAGCAGCTGGTAGAAGGGCGCGAAGGCCGCGGCCACGATCGAGGCCAGCGACACATAGCGGAAGAAGAACAGCACGATCGCGAAGCTCGCCAGCGTGGCCAGGCCCAGCCAGGGGTTGAGCGCCAGCAACACGCCCGCCGCGGTCGCCACGCCCTTGCCGCCCTTGAAGCCGAAGAACACCGGCCACAGGTGGCCGACGAAGGCGGCCAGGCCCGCCAATGCCATCGTGCCCTCGCCCAGGCCCCAGGGCGCGCCGAAGGCCGCGATCAGCACCACCGGGAGGGCGCCCTTGAGCGCATCGAAGACCAAGGTGAGTATGGCCGCGGCCTTGTTCCCGGAGCGCAGCACATTGGTGGCACCCGGGTTGCCCGAGCCATAGCTGCGGGGATCGGCCAGCCCGAAGACGCGGCTGAGGATCACCGCGAAGGACAGGGACCCCAACAGGTAGGCGGCCAAGGCACAGAGGGCTGAAACGGCGATCGACATGGCGACAGATTGTGCCGTGCTAGTCTGCGCGCCCCAAGCCTCGGGTGACACGCAGGCTGAATCGTCAAACAGGCGGACGCTGAACACCGCGCGGGCGAACCCAGCGCCGCCCGTCCGCCAGATCACCCCGCCCAGCCCACGCAGCCTCTCCGACCCGCCCCGCCATGCACGTCGACCTCCTCCACGCCCTGGACCGCCCCGCTGCCGTGGAGCGCCTGCGCCAGCAGGGCTTCTGCACCCTGACCCCCGCAGCCACCGCGGCGCTGAGCGGCCAGCCGCTGGCCGCCCTGGACGCGCTGGCGACCTTCTGGGACGACCTGCCGCCCGACCTGCACCTGAAAGACGGCGGCCGCTACCGCTATCGGCGCCATGGCTGCTTCACCCTGGACCTGCAGGCCTTGCGGCTCGACGCCGTGCCCCACCGGGCCCATTGGCAGCCGACCACCTACAACGCCCTGCACGGCGGCATGGAACGCTGGTTCGAGCCGCTTCAGCCGGGCTTGGTGGCGCAGCCCGCCTGGGGCGCGCTGTTGACCGAGATCGGCGCGCTGTTCGCGCAGCTGCGCGCGCCCCAGGGCGGCCGCTGGTTCATCGAGGCCCATCCCTTCCGCATCGACACCTCGGACGGCATGGGCCGGCCCACGCCGGAAGGCGCGCACCGCGACGGCGTGGATTTCGTGGCGGTGGTCTTCGTCGGCCGCCAGGGCGTGCGCGGCGGCGAGACCCGCGTCTTCGACGCCAGCGGGCCGGCCGGCGTTCGCTTCACCCTCGAACGACCCTGGACTGCGCTGCTGCTGGACGACCCGCGGGTCGTCCACGAGAGCACGCCCATCCAGCCAGAGGACCCGCTTCACCCCGCCCCCAAGGGCCACCGCGACACGCTGGTGCTCACCTACCGCTCGGGCGGCTTCCAGGCGCCAGACTGAGCGGCGCAATCCCCACGCCCCGTCACCCGCCATGAACCCACCCGCCCCCTCGATGTGCCTCCAGGTCCGCGGCCTCGAACTCCACCTGCGGGTCTGGGGTGAACCGGCCTCCGCGAACGCCTCGACGCCACCGCTGGTGCTGCTCCACGGCTGGATGGACATGGGCGCCTCCTTCCAGTTCATGGTCGAGGCGCTGCGAACTCCTCGCCATGTGGTGGCCCCCGACTGGCGCGGCTTCGGGCGCAGCGACCGCAGCGGCGCCGACAGCTACTGGTTCGCCGATTACCTGGGCGACCTCGACGCCCTGCTCGAGCAGCTGAGCCCGGGTGGGCCGGTGGACCTGCTCGGCCACAGCATGGGCGGCAACATCGCGATGCTCTACGCCGGGGTGCGGCCCCACCGGGTGCGGCGGCTGATCAACCTCGAGGGCTTCGGGCTGCCGGCCTCGCAGCCCGAGGAAGCGCCCGAGCGCTACGCCCGCTGGCTCGATGAGCTCCCGCAGCCGCAGACGCTGCGCGATTACGCCAGCCTGGCCGAGGTGGCCGAGCGCCTGCGCCGCAACAACCCGCGCCTGAGCGCGGCGCGCGCGGCCTGGCTGGCACCGCACTGGGCCCGGGAGGATGCTCAGGGCCGCTGGGTCATCGAAGGCGATCCGGCCCACAAGCGCACGAACCCGGTGCTGTACCGCGCCGAGGAGGCCCTGGCCTGCTGGGCGCGCATCACCGCGCCGGTGCTCTGGGTCGAGGGACGCCAGACCGAAGTGACCCGCCACTGGGGCGACCGCTACCCCCGCCACGAGTTCGAGCAGCGGCTCGCGGTGCTGCCGCGCTGTGAGCGGGTGGTGCTGGAGGACGCCGGCCACATGCTCCACCACGACCAGCCCGAGCCGCTGGCGGCCGCGATCGAGGCCTTCCTCCAGGCCGACTGAGGACGACACGTCCAGGGTGCCTTGCGCGGCGTCAGGGACGGCATGGTGGCGGCGATGCCGCAGCCAAGCGTGGCCGCCCGGGTGGCGCGTGAGAAAATCCAGCGATCGCAAGGCTCTGCGCCCCGGCACCATGCCGGCCGCCGCGAGCCCGCATCTCCCAAGAAGGCACCGCCATGGACATCGAAAACATCAACGCGCTCGGCCTGCAGCTGTCCGACCTGGCCCGCCGCACGGCGGACCTCCGGGGGTATCTTTGACTACGATGAAAAGCAGCGCCGCCTGAGCGAGGTCAACGCCGCGCTCGAGGACCCCACGGTCTGGAACGACCCGAAGAACGCCCAAAACCTGGGGCGCGAGAAGAAGTCGCTCGAGGCGGTGGTCGACACCATCGCCTCGCTGGAGCGCAACCTGGCCGACAACGCCGAGCTCTTCGAGATGAGCAAGGCCGAGGGCGACGAGGACG
>CAISYQ010000436.1 GCA_903889735.1 uncultured Methylibium sp. | reverse complement strand
TCCAGGTCCCAGGCCAGCGGGCGGCCGTTGAGGCAGGTGGAATTGGCGTTCTTGATGCGCCCGCCGGCATCGACGCTGCCCGGCGCACCGATGCCGATCGTCAGGGGCCGTCCGTCCGTGGCGGCGCGGGCCCGTGCCACCAGGCCGGCGATGGCAGTGAGCGTGGCGCCGTAGTCGCCCTGGGGGGTGGCGACGCGTTCGCGCCAGCGCTCGTTGCTGGGGTCACCGCTGGGGTCACCGCCGGAGTCACCGCCGGGGTCACCGGCCCTGCCATAGAGCCGCGCCTCGATCTTGCTGCCACCGAGGTCGATGCCGAGCGCGCAGGCAGGAAGCGAAGCCTCCGGTTCGCTCGGGGGGGTGGGTGTGGGTCGCGGGTTCATGGGACCTGACTCTAGGGCCAGTCCAGGGCGTCCAGGGCGGCGCTGCCCCGTGAACGGCGGCCCCACCGGGGCCTTGGGTCTCTCCGGGCCCCGCTACATTATTCGATTGGATGGGTTGGGGTGGGTGGTTGGATCAGGGAGCGTGGATTGGTCTGGACGAGATGGGTGAAAAGGCGGTTCGGCGGGGGCTGGCTGCCGCGATGCTGTGTGGGCTGGGCCTTGGTGCTGGGGGGCTGGTCGGCCGGGGCTGCGCCGGCGCTCGTGCCTCGCCCTGTCGCGGCTTCGGCGTCGGCCATCCAGGCTGCCCAGGCCGCCCAGGCCGCCCAGGCCGCCCAGGCCGCCCGCGCAGCGGCGCCGATCTTCGTGCTCAATTCGCTGGAAGCCAGCGTGAGCGTCATCGATCCGCTCACCATGACCGAACTGCGGCGCCTGCCCACCGGCAAGGAGCCTCACCACCTCTACCTCTCGCCCGATGAGCGCTCGCTGCTGGTGGCCAATGCGGTTGGCGACTCCATCACCTTCATCGACCCCGTCACCGGCGACCTGCAGCGCACGCTGACCGGCATCACCGATCCCTACCACCTGCGCTTCTCGCCGGACATGAAGTGGTTCGTGACCGCGGCCAACCGGCTGGACCAGGTGGCCTTCTACCGCTGGAGTCCGGCGGGCAGCGGGGGCGAGCTGCAGCTCGTGAAGAAGGTGGCCACCGGCAAGACGCCCAGCCACCTCGCGATCGACAGCGCCAGCACCGTGGTCTATGCCACCATGCAGGACGGCGACGAGCTCACCGCGATCGACCTGGCCACGCAGACACCGCGCTGGACCATCCCGGTGGGCCGCATGCCGGCCGACGTGTACCTGACCCCCGACGACAAGCAGCTGCTGGTGGGCCTGACCGGGGACGAGTTCGTGGAGGTCTACGATGTGGGCCCCCAAGGCGCAAAGCTGGCCGCCCGCATCCGCACCGGCGCCGGGGCCCATGCCTTCCGGGCCTGGGGGGATGGGCGCCATGTGCTGGTCAGCAACCGGGTCGCCAACACCATCAGCCGCATCGACCTGAAGACGCTGGCGGTGGTGGACACCTACCCGGCACCGGGTGGCCCCGATTGCATGGAGGTCCGCATCGACGCCCAGGGGGCCCGCAGCATCCTGGTGACCTCGCGCTGGGCCGGCAAGCTGACGGTGATCGATCCGGTGTCGCGCCAGGTGGTGAGTCAGGTGCGCGTCGGGCGCTCGCCACATGGCGTGTGGACCCTCTCGCATGCGCCACGCCATGAGCCGCTGGTGCGGGGTGCTGCGCCGGCGGCTGCACGGCCAGTCGCCTCGACCGGCGGCGGGGCGCCGCCGGTGGCAACCGCCACGCCGCGCCTGCCACCTGCCCCGATCGCGCCCCGCCTGGCCGCACCCGCTCCGTTCACGGCGGCGGCCGTGGCACCGCCCGTACCGGCAAAACCCATGGCCGCCGCCCTGCCTGTGAAGCTGCCGTCAGGCGGCGCTGCGCCCCTGAACCCACCACCGAGCACCGCTGTGCCTGCGAAGGCGCTGCTCGGTGCCGCGGGGGCAGCGGCCGAGGCCTGCACGCGGCCGGTCTACCTCACCTTCGACACCGGCCACATGGGCGTGGCGACGGGCATCGCCGAGGTGCTGCAACGCCAGCGCGTGCCGGTGACCTTCTTCCTGGCGGACGAGCCCACCCAGGACGGCGGCAGCTCGCTCGATGACCGCTGGGCGTCCTGGTGGCGGGCGCGCGCCGCCGAGGGCCATGCCTTCGCCTCGCACACCCGCGACCACTGGGTCTGGCGCGCCGACCTGCCAGACGGCCGGCTGCGCGTGCAGGCCACCGCCGGGGCGATGCGCGGTCGACCGTTGGTCGTCAACGCGGGTGAGTACTGCGAGCAGCTGCGCGCGCCCATGGACCGTTTTCGGGCCATGGTGCCGACCGCCGCCGCGCAGGTGCTGCCGCTGTTCCGCGCGCCGGCCGGCCGCACCTCGCCCGCGCTGCTCGAGGCGGGGCAGGACTGCGGCATGAGGCATGTCGGCTGGTCCCCGGCGGGTTTCCTGGGCGATGAGCTGCCCAGCGACCGCTACCCGAACCCGGCGCTGCTGGCACAGGCGCTGCGCAACATCCGGGCCGGTGACGTTCTGATGGCCCATCTGGGCATCTGGTCGCGCCAGGACCCCTGGGCGCCGGCCGTCCTGGAGCCCCTGATCGAGGGTCTCAAGGCGCGCGGCCTGTGCTTCGCCACCCTGCGCTCCCACCCCGATCACCGCGACTGGATCGCCAGCCAGGCGGTGCGCTGAAGCGGGCCACCTGCCGTGATGGAAACCTTGTCGGCCGGCTTCACCGGTGCCCAGCAGGCGCTGTTCGAGAGCGTGGTGCAGCCATTGCTCTACGCCCTGGGCGGGGCCAGCCTGCTGGAGGACGCCTATGTCGCGACCGGCTGGTGGCTGGTGGGGATGCTGCAGCTCGTGCTGATGCTGGCGGTGATCGCGCCCCTGCAGCGCTGGCGGCCGGTGGAGGCGCTCACGGACCGCGCCGCCGTGAGGGTCGACATCCTCTACACCCTGCTGCAGCGGCTGGGGGTGCTGCGCGTGTTGATGTTCTTTGCGGTCGATCCGCTCTGGAATGCCCTGTTCGGTTGGCTCTCGCTGCAGGGCCTGAGCGGTTGGCAGCTGGATGCCTGGCTCGCGCCCTGGTGGCCGGGCGTCACCGATGGGGCGGTGTTCGCCTTCGTCGTCTATCTGCTGGTCTTTGATCTGGCCGACTACGGCATCCACCGCGGCCAGCACGGCATCCCGGCCTGGTGGGCCCTGCACGCGCTGCACCACAGCCAGCGGCAGATGACGATGTGGAGCGACAGCCGCAACCACCTGCTCGATGGCCTGATCCGCGACAGCCTGTTGGTGCTGCTGGCGCGGGCGATCGGCATGCCTCCGGCGCAGTTCGTGGCCGTGGTGGCGCTGACCCAGCTGCTGGAGAGCCTGTCCCACGCCAACCTGCGCCTGGGCTTTGGCCTTCTCGGCGAGCGGCTGCTCGTCAGCCCGCGCTTTCACCGCATGCACCATGGCATCGGCCGGGGTCATGAATCGGGTGGCGCGGGCACCCTGGGCGGCCACAACTTTGCGGTGCTGTTCCCGGTCTGGGACCTCGTCTTCGGCACGGCGGATTTCAAGGATCGCTTCGAGCCCACCGGCGTGCGCGACCAGCTCCCGGCGCCCGCGGGCCGGGCCCGTGACTACGGATGCGGTTTCTGGGCCCAGCAATGGCGCGGCTTGCAGCGCATGGTCGGCCGGGCCTGAGCTTTTGGCGTGCCCGGCGGTCCCCTCGGGCCTTGGGTGGGTCTCGGGCGGGTCTGGGGACTGCGGGGACGCAAGAGCGCCAGGACTCAGCGGCGCAGCCCCGATGCTGATCGCCCGCAGCGACCCGGGCCTCGCCGCTTGGTTATGCTGAGGCCATGAATGCACTGATCACGTCCTTCTGGCGGGCCGCCGCCTACTGCCTTCATCCGCGGGTGATCGGGTGGTCGGTGTTGCCAGTGCTGCTGGGCGGAACGTTGGCGGGGCTGCTGGGCTGGTTCTTCTGGGAGTCCGCCACCGATGCGGTGGCCGCTGCGCTGCGCAACTGGGGCATGGTCGAGTCGGTGCTGGGCTGGCTCGACGCCGTGGGCGCCTCCTGGGTGCGCATGGCCGTGGCCCCCGCCATCGTGCTGGCGCTGTCGGTGCCTGCGCTGGTGGTGTTCTCGCTGCTGACCGTGGCCCTGTTGATGATGCCGCAGCTGGTGAACCTGGTGGCGCAACGCCGCTTCCCAGCGCTCGAGCGGCGCCACGGCGAGCCCCTCTGGCGCAGCATGCTGGCCTCGGCCGGTGCCACCTTGGTGGCCCTGTTGGCGCTGCTGCTCACGATGCCCTTGTGGCTGATCCCGCCGCTGGTGCTGCTGCTGCCGCCGCTGATCTGGGGCTGGCTCGGTTACCGGGTGATGGCCTTCGACGCCTTGGCCGAGCACGCCAGCCGCGAGGAGCGCCGCACCCTGATGCAGGAGCACCACCTGCCGCTGCTGGGGATCGGCATCGTCACCGGCTACCTCGGTGCCGCGCCCGCGCTGGTCTGGGCCGTGAGCGCGGCGGCGCTGGCCTTCGCGCCGGTGCTGATCGTGGTGTCGATGTGGCTCTACACCCTGGTGTTCGCCTTCTCCGGGCTGTGGTTCACCCACTACGCCCTGGCGGCGCTGGAGGCGCTGCGTGCCGGGCGCGCGGCCATCCCCACAGCCGATGCGCCCGGCCCTGCACCAGCGTCGGTCCCCGCCTCATCCCCGCCCTGAGGCAGGCCTTCGCCGCGACCCGGCGGATGGTCTTCAGCCCGCCGATCATGGGCCTGACCCTTCCTCGGGCGGCGGTCCCTGGTCGACAATCGGCGGATGGAATTCGGACTCATCATCATTGGCGACGAGATTCTCTCGGGCAAGCGCCAGGACAAGCACCTCCCCAAGGTCATCGAACTGCTCGGCGAGCGCGGCCTGCAGCTGGCCTGGGCGCGGTACGTGGGCGACGACCGCGAGCGCATCACGGCGACCCTGCGCGATGCCTTCGCCAGCGGGACGGCGGTGTTCTCCTGCGGCGGCATCGGCGCCACGCCCGACGACCACACCCGCCAATGCGCGGCCGCCGCCCTCGGCGTGGAACTGGCCCTGCACCCGCAGGCCCGCGACCTGATCCTCGAGCGCATGCGCGAGATCGCCGCCGAGCAGGGGCAGGTCTTCGAGCCTGAACGGGACGACAACCGCCACCGGCTCAACATGGGCGTCTTCCCCGTGGGGGCCGAGATCATTCCCAATCCCTACAACAAGATCGCGGGTTTCAGCTGCGCCGGTCCTGCCGGTGGCTCGGTGCATTTCGTGCCGGGTTTCCCCGTGATGGCCTGGCCCATGATCGCCGGCGTGCTCGACACGCTCTACGCGCCCTGGCACGGCCGGGACCGGCAGGAAGAGCGCTCCGTGATCGTCTTTGGTGCGATGGAGGCGGCGCTGACGCCCCTGATGGAGGCGATCGAGGCGGGCCATGACGGCGTCAAGGTCTTCAGCCTGCCCAGCGTCGACCACCCTCAGCATGGCCGACATATCGAGCTGGGCGTCAAGGGCAGGGGCGATCGCGTGGCGCCCGCGTACCAGGCCTTGATCGAGGGTCTTGCACAACATGGTGCGCGGACAGGCCCCGAATTGGTGCGATGATTTTCAAGATGCACCACTTCAGTGTTTGTGAACAGCCTGTCCGGTTGCGGCAGTCCCGACGGGCCAGCCCACGCGTTTGACCCGGCCGCTCGACCGCCGCTCTCGCGGTGCCGGGCACGGTTTCTGCTAAATTCCCGCGTCCCTTCCAAGGGCAGGAGCCGGGATCATTTGTGCCCGGTCCGGCTTTCCCACCCAGAACCCCAACGCCTCGCTAGGAGCACCTGATGGCCAAGACCGTCGCCGACGTGATGAAGATGGTGAAGGAAAACGAAATCAAGTTCGTTGATTTCCGATTCACCGACACCCGCGGCAAGGAGCAGCACGTTTCCGTGCCTGTGTCCCACTTCGATGAAGACAAGTTCACCTCGGGTCACGCCTTCGACGGCTCCTCGATCGCTGGCTGGAAGGGCATCGAGGCCTCCGACATGCAGCTGATGCCGGACCCGAACACCGCCAACATCGACCCCTTCTTCGAAGAGCCGACGCTGATCATGACCTGCGACGTCGTCGATCCGACAGACGGCAAGGCCTATGAGCGCGATCCGCGCTCCCTGGCCAAGCGCGCCGAGGCCTACATGAAGGCCTCCGGCCTGGGCGATGCCGCCTTCTTCGGCCCGGAGCCCGAGTTCTTCGTGTTCGACAGCGTGCGCTGGAGCAACGACATGTCGGGCTGCTTCTCGAAGATCGAATCCGAGGAAGCCGCCTGGAACACCGGCAAGGAATACGAGCATGGCAACTCGGGCTTCCGCCCGGCGGTCAAGGGCGGTTATTTCCCGGTGCCCCCGGTCGACAGCGGCCAGGACCTGCGCTCGGAGATGTGCCTGATCCTCGAGTCGGTGGGCATCCCCGTCGAAGTGCACCACCACGAGGTCGCGAATGCCGGCCAGATGGAGATCGGCACCCGCTTCAGCACCCTGGTCCAGCGTGCCGACTGGGTGCAGCTGCAGAAGTACGTGATCCACAACGTCGCCCATGCCTACGGCAAGACCGCGACCTTCATGCCCAAGCCCATCGTCGGTGACAACGGCTCCGGCATGCACGTGCACCAGTCGGTCTGGAAGGACGGCAAGAACCTGTTCGCCGGCGACGGCTATGCGGGCCTGAGCGATTTCGCGCTGTACTACATCGGCGGCATCATCAAGCACGCGCGCGCCCTCAACGCCATCACCAACCCGGGCACCAACAGCTACAAGCGGCTGGTTCCGGGCTTCGAGGCGCCGGTCAAGCTGGCCTACTCGGCCAAGAACCGCTCGGCCTCGATCCGCATCCCCTACGTGGCCAATCCCAAGGGCCGCCGCGTCGAGGCGCGTTTCCCGGACCCCCTGATGAACCCCTACCTGGGTTTCGCGGCCCTCCTGATGGCGGGTCTGGACGGCGTCGAGAACAAGATCCACCCCGGCGAGGCCGCCACCAAGGACCTCTACCACCTGCCGCCCGAGGAAGACGCGCTGATCCCGACCGTCTGCCACAGCCTCGATCAGGCCCTGGAGAACCTGGACAAGGACCGCGCTTTCCTGACCAAGGGCGGCGTCTTCACCGACTCCTACCTCGATGCCTACATCGATCTGAAGATGCAGGAAGTCACGCGCTTCCGCATGGCGACCCACCCGGTGGAATTCGACATGTACTACGCGCTGTGATCGCAGTTGGCGGCCGTCCGAAAGGAGGCGCCGCCACCCGCGTCTGCCGCACCAGCCCCGAGGCGAAAGCCCGACGGCAGGTTCGGCAGAATGTCACGAGGGACGGCTTGGCCGTCCCTTTTTTCTGGGCGTGTGCGGGGTGGGCCTCGGTCTCGAGGTGGGCCCATCGCGGGTGGGGTGTCAAGGGACCGGGTCCCCGATGCCCGATACTGCAGGCCGATGTGGGCTTGATGCGGGGAAGCGGATGTTGCGATGGATCGGCCGGATCGGGATGGTTCTGCTGTGCTGCGGTGGCGCAGCCCTGGCACAGGAGCGCCTGATCTACAAGTGCCCGGGCAACCTCTACACCGACAGCATCAGCGCCAAGGAGGCCGATGAACGCGCCTGCAAGGCACTCGATGGCGGCAGCGTCACCGTGATCCAGGCGGCGCCGCGCCGCGTGGCGCCCTCGGGCGGCGAGGGCGCCTCTCCCCGCACCGCCGATACCCGCGTGGACCCGGCCGACCAGAAAGCGCGCGACACCGACAAGCGCCGCATCCTGGAGGCCGAACTGCGCCGCGAGCAGGACCGGCTTGCGGCGTTGCGGTTCGACTACAAGAACGGCGAGCCCGAGCGGCGCGGCGACGAGCGCAACTTCCAGAAGTACCAAGAGCGGGTGGCGGCCATGAAGGCCGACATCGAGCGTGCCGAAGCCGACATCGCCGCCCTCAAGCGCGAACTCGCCAAACTGCCGTCCAGCTGAGGCGATGAGGACCTGGCGCGTCATCGGCCTCTTGTTCTTGACTTCCCTTTCAAGCCCGTTCTCGCCCCCGCCCGGCTGGAGCCCCGCCCCATGAACGCCTCGCCCCAGACCCCCGTGGCCGGAGTGCCCACGCCCGCCTGGCCGGCGGTCTTCGACCTGCTCGCCACCATGGTGGCGGTGGTGGAGCCCGGCGGGCGCTGCGTCTTTGCCAACACCGCCTTCGAGAGCGTGGTCGGGCTGTCGCGCCGCCATGTGCTGCGGCGCGACTGGTTCGACTGGTTCGTGGAGGCTGATCTGCTGCGCGACACGGTCGCCGCGGTGGCACGCAACGAGTTCGCCACCAGCCGCCTGGACGCCTTGCTCAAGCGACCGCCACCCAGCCCCGGCGAGCCGGTCCAGGTGCATGTGATCGTCAACCAGATGGAGCGGTCCGACCTGGCGCTGGTCGAGCTGATCGAGATCGGCCAGCAGGCGCGGCAGGACCGCGAGGCCCATGTCCGCGACCAGGTCCAGGCCAACAAGGAACTGATCCGCAACCTCGCGCACGAGATCAAGAACCCGCTCGGGGGCATCCGCGGCGCGGCCCAGCTGCTGCAGATGGAGGTCGAGTCCAAGGGGCTGGGCGAGTACACCCAGGTCATCATCCACGAGGCCGACCGGCTGCAGGCGCTGGTGGACCGCCTGCTGGCACCCCACCGCCGCCCGCACTTGGTGGGTGATGTCAACATCCACGAGGTCTGCGAGCGGGTGCGCGCCCTGATCGTGGCCGAGTTCCCCCGCGGCCTCAGAGTGGAACGCGACTACGACGCCTCGCTGCCCGATCTGCGGGGCGACCGCGAGCAGCTGATCCAGGCCGTGCTCAACATCGCGCACAACGCGGCCCAGGCCCTGGCGCATCGCATCGCTGCCGGAGATGCCCGCATCACCCTGCGCACCCGGGTGGCCCGCCAGGTCACGCTGGGCCGGCAGCGTCACCGTTTGGCACTGGAATTGCATATCGAGGACAACGGCCCCGGTGTGCCCGAGTCGATCCGCGATCGCATCTTCTACCCGCTGGTATCGGGACGCGAAGGCGGATCGGGTCTCGGACTCACGCTGGCGCAGACCTTCGTGGCCCAGCACCAGGGCGCGATCGAATGCGACAGCGAACCCGGCAGAACGCTCTTCAAGATCACGATTCCGCTGCCCTGAGCACCTGCCGGGGAGGCGGCCAACGCCAGGAAGCCCGGACCCGCATGAAACCCATCTGGATCGTTGACGACGACCAATCCATCCGCTTCGTGCTCGAGAAGGCACTGGCGCGCGAGGATCTCCCGGTGCGCAGCTTCGCGAGCCCGCGGGATGTGCTGGCCGCGCTCGACGCCGGCGACAGCCCCCAGGTGCTGGTGAGCGACATCCGCATGCCGGGCGGCTCGGGCATTGACCTGCTGGCCACGGTGAAGGAGCGGTTGCCGGGCCTGCCCGTCATCATCATGACGGCCTACTCCGACCTCGACAGCGCCGTCTCGGCCTTCCAGGGCGGGGCCTTCGAGTACCTGCCCAAGCCCTTCGACCTGCCCAAGGCGGTGGAGCTCATCCGCCGTGCGATCGGCGAGAGCCTGCGTGAGGCGGTGGGCGAGGAGCGCGTCGTCCAGATGCCCGAGATGCTGGGGCAGGCCCCCGCCATGCAGGATGTCTTTCGCGCCATCGGGCGGCTCAGCCAGAGCCATGTGATGGTGCTGATCACTGGCGAGAGCGGCTCGGGCAAGGAACTGGTGGCGCGCGCGCTGCACAAGCACGGTCCGCGCACCAGCGGGCCCTTCGTGGCCATCAACACCGCGGCCATCCCCAAGGACCTGCTGGAGAGCGAGCTCTTCGGCCACGAGCGCGGTGCCTTCACCGGCGCCCAGACCACCCGGCGCGGCCGCTTCGAGCAGGCCGACGGCGGCACGCTCTTTCTCGACGAGATCGGCGACATGCCCTTCGACCTGCAGACCCGTCTGCTGCGGGTGCTCTCCGACGGCCAGTTCTACCGCGTCGGCGGCCACAACCCGCTCAAGAGCAACGTGCGGGTGATTGCCGCCACCCACCAGGACCTGGAACAACGCGTCAAGCTCGGCGCCTTCCGCGAGGACCTGTTCCACCGGCTCAACGTCATTCGCCTGCGGCTGCCGGCGCTGCGCGAGCGCCGCGAGGACATCCCGGCGCTGGCCCGCTCCTTTCTTCAGAAGAGCGCCAAGGAGC
This sequence comes from uncultured Methylibium sp., assembly GCA_903889735.1. Lineage (GTDB taxonomy): Bacteria > Pseudomonadota > Gammaproteobacteria > Burkholderiales > Burkholderiaceae_C > Methylibium. The sequence continues at coordinate 987 of CAISYQ010000436.1, read as the reverse complement.
TGGGCGTCGAGGCCAAGCGGCTGAGCGATGAGGCGCTGGCCCAGCTGTGCACCTTCGACTTCCCGGGCAACGTGCGCCAGCTCGAGAACATCTGCCACTGGCTCACCGTCATGGCGCCCGCCCAGACGGTGGACGCCAAGGACCTGCCGCCCGAGCTGATGGGGGGCCACCGGTCGGCGGAGGGGGGGGCTCCCCCGGTCGCTTTGCCGGCCGCGGTGATCGTCCCAGGGGGCGCCGCCCTCCCGGCCTCGCCGCCCCCGATCCTGGGGACCTTGGCCGCGCCGATGGCTGTGCCTCCGTCCCCCACGGCCCTCGCCGCGCGGCCTGACGAGGTGCCTGCGCTCGCTGCCAGCGCCTGGCTCGGCGATCTGGAGCGCGAGGCCCGCAGCCTGCTCGACGCGGGCGTGCCCGACGTCTGGGACATCCTCACCCGCAAATTCGAGGCCCAGCTGATCCACACGGCGCTCGACCTCACCCGCGGCCGCCGCATCGAGGCGGCTCAGAAGCTCGGTATCGGCCGCAACACCATCACGCGCAAGATCCAGGAACTGGGGCTGGACGACTGAAGCGGCCGGTGTGCAGCAGGGTGCAGGGCAGAACCTTGGCGGTCCGGATGACAGCCTTCGGTCAATCCCCGGCAATGGAGGCCGTCGGGATGTATCTTTCCTCCTCCAAACTCCGTCCAAGGGTCAGGATCGCTCGGTGGTGTTGCCGGGGGGCCTTTCACCGCTGAGACTGGAGCCTTGCATGGACAAGAAGACGGAAAAGATGATCGCGCTGGCGGTCGCCTATGGCATCAACTGCAAGTTCTGCATGGAATACCACCGGCAGAAGGCCGTCGAGATCGGTTTGACGCCCCAGGAGATGCGCGCCGCCATCGAGGTCGCCGAGGCGGTGAAGACCGGCGCCGCCAGAAAGACCCGAGGCTACGCCGACGAGCTCTTTGCCGACACGGCGGCCGAGCCCTGCTGCCCGCCGGGCAGTGCC
>CAISYQ010000435.1 GCA_903889735.1 uncultured Methylibium sp. | reverse complement strand
GCCGAAAGCCGTGACCAGCCACGCAGCCTGCGCCTGCAGTGTCGATGTCGGCTCATTCCGGTCCGGGATCAGCAGCGCCAGGCAGTCGGGCAGCCCGGGGGGGCGGCCGGCGCCGGCCAAGGGCTCGCCCAGGTCCGCGACCGACAAGCGGTAGCTCCCCTTGGCACTGCGGCGGCGGCCCAGCGTGATCAGCCCGCAGAGTTGGGCATAGCCCTCGCGGTTCATGGCCAGCAGCACCAGCCGGCAGCCGGGCAGGGCGCCTGCACCGTCCAGGCGGAACTCGCTGCCGATGACCAGCTGTAGCAGGTTTCCGGCGGCCACGGCTTCCTTGCAGGCCTCATGCGCCCTCACCACGCCGGCGACCGAGCACTCGTCGGTGATCGCCAACGCCGTATAGCCGAGCTGTGCTGCGCGAGCCACCAGCTCCTCGGGGTGGGAGGCTGCGGTCAGGAAGCTGAAGTTGGAGCGGCAGTGCAGCTCGGCACAGGCCGGCAGGCCAGCGGGAGAGGCCGGCGGCTCGGGCGGTGGCTCAGGCGGCGGCGCCGGCCAGGGCGACTTCGCAGGGGCGGGTTGGGGCATGGCTCAAGAAACCCAACGGCCGTGGATCCGGGCTGGCAAGTTCATCCGAACCAGCCCTGGAGAAACCAGGCCTCGTTGTCCTGGCCGGGGCGGCGTTCCCGGAAGATCCAGCGCAGCCGGTGGTCGCTGCCCTCGGCTACTCGGTAGTCGCGGCGAACCGTCTGGCCGTCGAACCAGCCGACCTCGATGCGCTCGGCGCGCGAGCACAGGCGCAGTGCACCGCCGTGCAGGGGTCGCCCCATCGCGTCGCTGGCCAGCGGCAAGGGCGGGTTCAGCAACCAGGCTGGTCGTGTGGGTCCACCCCCGGCGTGGGGGGATGCCAAGGAATCCCCGGCCCAGGGGTCTGTTTCCCTAACGCTCAGCTGGGCCGGTAAGGCCTGCTGGGCCCGATCGGGGCGGTGATCGGCTACCGGTCGCCAGCGCTGCACCCGCTCGGGGCCGAGGCGGGCGATCAGCCGGTCCAGCAGGGCGGCGTGATCGGCTTCATCCTGGCCGGCTCGGGGGATCAATTCGCCCGGGGTGCCGCTGTGGGGGACGGAGCCCTCGAGGGACAGGCCCAGCGCATAGACCGGTGCGGCCAGTACATGGCGCTGCAGGCGTTCGCGCCACAGCCGAGCGATCTGAGCCATGTCGCGGCTCGCCACCGAGAGCTGCAGGCGCAGCACCGTGTCGGGCAAGGGATCGCGGCCGTGGTCGTGGCAGAGCCTCAGGTCCATCACCGTGGCGGCCTCCCAGCGCAGCTGCAGCCAGCCGCGCAAGGCCGGCAGCAGGGCTTCCACCGCACCGACGAGCACCTCTGCGCTGTCGGCACGGTGAATCAGTTCGCGTTTTATGGCGAATCGCTCGGGCGGCTCGAACCATGCGTGGCCAGGGGGCGCATCGCCGTAGGCGCGGTCGAGCGCCAGGGCCATTTCAGGGCCGAGACGCTGCCGCAGTCCAGCCCGGGGCAGGGCGCGCAGGGCGCTCAAGTCCTGCAAGCCCAGCGCCTCCAGCAGCTCCGCCTGCCGGACCGTGATCGGCATCAAGGCCTGCAGGGCCATGGCCGGGAGGGGGTCGAGTCGGCGCGTGCAGGTGCGCGGCTTCAGCGCATGGCGTTGCGCCCTGCCCGAGGTGGCCAGCAGCCAGGCGGCCCCGGCGCTGGGCGCGCAGGCCAGGCGGGCATGCGCCCCAAGCCCCTGGGTCAGCGCCTTGGCCTGACGCAGCATCCGGCGCACCCCGCCGAAGAGCCGCAGAGAGGCCTGCACCTCGAGCAGCACGCCGCTGCGACACAGCTGCAGCCGGGGCGTCAGCACCCCGAGCGTGAGTGCCAAGCTCTCCACGAAAGCCGCCTCCTGTCCCTGATTCCGTGCCAGCACGACGAGCCCGGGCGCCACCGCCAGGGCCGTGGCCACGCTCTGGCCGGCTTGAACGCCGAGAGCCTTCGCCGCTCGGTTGGACACCAGCAGCTGACGTGGGTCGGCCACCGCCAGCGGCAGCGAGGCCTCAAGCCCGGGCTTCGATGCGAGCAGGGCTTGCAGCGGCAACTGGGGCAGGTGCAGGGCAATCCAGAGCATGGTGGGCGTTCGCGATGGCGGTCCGGTGCCGTGCCGAGATCGGCCAAGGTAGGGTCAGCGTCAGCGGTGTTGACATGGGCGGGCCACGGCGCTTGAACACCTCCACCGCCAGCCGCCGGCCCGGCTGCGGCGTGCAGGCCAGTCGCAGCGGCGCCGGGCTGCTGACGGAGTGGGCCGCTGGCGGACGCAGGACGAAGAACGGGGTGTGGCCCGCCTGTGAGGCCAGGTGCAGGCGGCGCAGGCTGGCGGGGGTCACGGGCTGCGCGGGCCACCACAGCACGGCGGCGCAGCTGCCGGCCCGCAGCGCCAGTTCGGCCGCCCAGGCGGCTTCCATCGCGGTGGACGGCGTGACCCAGAGCCAGCGGCGCAAGGGCATGCCCATGGCCTCGAAGGCCGCCGTACAGGGCGTGCCGGGTGACGCCACGCAGCACAGGTCGAGCGTTTGGCTCCCCGAGAGCCCAGCCCTGGACAGCCAGGGGGCCAGCAGCGCGATTTCGCCGCTGGCTGGTGTCATCAGCAGCTCCGTGAGGCCGGACAAGGGCCAGCCGCCGCCGGGCAGCTCGGCATCGAGCGAAGGCCAACCCGTGGTTGCGGTCGGTGTGATCGGCGGGTCCATTCGGTCGGCCCGCCACAGGCCCGCGGCCTGGATGACCGCATGGAGATCCAGCGGGTTGGGGCGACCCGAGCGGGGTGGCCCCAAGGAGCTTGGGTGGCCAGGTGCCAGACGGCCCTCCCCTGGTGGGAGGGGCTGACCCGGGAGGGTGTCGATCAACGGGGGGTGGTGCAGGGGCATAGAGAAATGAGGACTGTACATAAACACAGCTTTCTGTGTGTAACAAATACTGTCGCACCCCGCTTGATACGGCGTGGAGCACAAGCGATGGGGCTTGCGGGTTGATCCGCTCTGTTCAGCCGGTGCGGGCCAAGGCACCATCACGCCTCGATCAGTCCAACCCCGGAGACCCTGTGATGAGCCACCCCGATACCTGCTGCAGCATCGTTCCCTACTTCAAGATCCACCCCGGCAAGATGGACGCCTTCAAGGCCCTGGTCACCCGCTTTGTCGAGAAAACCCAGTCCGAGCCGAAGTGCCTGTTCTATGCCTTCAGCTTCGACGGTGACGTGGCGCATTGCCGCGAGGGTTACGAGGGTGCGGCCGGTCTGCTGGCCCACCTCGAGAACGTCGGCCCGCTGCTCGGCGAGGTCCTGCAGATCTCCGACATCACCCGCCTCGAAGTTCACGGCCTGGCCGCCGATCTCGACGCGGTCCGCGAGCCGCTCAAGGGGCTGAATCCGCAGTTCTTTGTGCTGCAGCCGGGTGGCATCCGCCGTTGAAGTCGCCGGCGCTGAGATCCGCCGCCTCCATTGGGCGCGGTGACCCGGCGCCTGGAGCGCGCGCCCTGCGCGGTCTTCGCCGCCCCAGTGCAAACCCAGTCCCTGGACGCCAGCGAACGGTGTTCAGGGGCTTTTGCACTTCCTGACCATGGCTTGTGTCCTTCTGGCCTGGGAACTGGGCGGCGGCCTCGGGCATCTCTATTCCCTGACCCGTTTTGCCCGTGCCCTGCGCGCGCGCGGGCACCAGACCTGTTTCGTCGTGCGCGACCTGAGCCGTGCGGCCGAGGTCAGCCGACCGGGCGACGACGCGCTGTGGTTCCAGGCGCCGCTGTGGCTGCCCCGGCCCCAGCGGCCCCTGCCCGCCGCCACCCATGCCGACTTGCTGGGCGAGACCGGCTTCTTCGATGCCCCCGGCCTGATGGGCCTGGTTGGCGCTTGGCGGGCCCTGTTCGCAGCCATCCAGCCTGACCTGCTGGTGGCCGACCACGCGCCAGTGAGCCTGCTGAGCGCGCGCGGCGCACCCTTTGCGAAGGCAACGTTGGGCCCGGGCTTTTTCGTTCCTCCACCTCACCATCCACTGCCGGTTTTCCGCCGCTGGGATCCTCCCGGTCAAGCCCGCCAGCTTCGCAGCGAGGCCCAGGCGCTGGCGACGGCGAACCAGGTGCTGGCATCGATCGGGCAGCCTCCGATGGCGGCTTTGCATGAATTGTTTGACGTCGATGAGCACTGGCTGGCCTCCTGGCCGGCCCTCGATCACTACCCCGAGCGGCCAGCCGGCAATGCGGTCTATGTCGGACCGGTGATTGAGGAGGGCAGCGGTGTCGCCCCAGAATGGCCCGCAGGCGCGGGACCCCGGTGGCTGGCCTATCTCAAGGCGGATGACCCGGCGGTCGGTCCCTTGCTCGCGGCCCTGGCGCGCGGACCCGCCCGCACGCTGGCTTATGTGGCGGGGATGGATGAGGCGGATCGCCAGCGGCTCTCAACGCCATTCCTGACGATCTCCCGGCAGGCACTCCGTATGGGCCAGGCCTTGGAGGAGGCCGATGCGATGGTCTGTCATGCCAGCTTCGGCGTCGTCTCGGCCTCGCTCGCTGCAGGCAGGCCCTTGTTGATGCTGCCTTCAACGGCAGAGCAAAAGGTCATCGCCCTTCGGGTTGCTTCCGTCGGAGCCGGCGTTCTGATCGACCGCGAGCATCCGGCGGTGGGTCAAATCGACCGCGCTGTCCAGCAGATCCTTGAGGACGTCGGGCTGACTGACAGCGCCCGGCGGTTTGCGGCGACCCAAGCCCATCCGTCACTTCAGGGTGCAGTGGATCGAACCGTCATACGCGCCGAGGCGCTTCTCGCTAACGATGCCGGGCGCCGGGTCCAGGGAGTGTCGTGATCGCCCCCCTGTTCGCGCCAAGGAGGTTCTGACATCATGCGAGCGCTGGGCGCGGATCAGAGTATCTGAACGTATTTTTTGCAGCCCGCCGGCTTTCTTCAACCCCTTATCAAGGAGCTCTCATGCGAAGCTTTGTGGCCCTTCTGGGCTTGTTGCTCTCTGTGTCTCAACCGATCCTGGCGGCCCCGGACGATGACCGAGACGCCGACCGTGCCAAGGCCGAACTGAAGGCCCAGATCGGAGAGACCGATGCCGATACCGGCCCGGCATTCCATTTCCACGGCAAGAACTTCGCCAACAAGAAGGCCTTCATCGACAGCGGCGCTCGTTGTTCCACGCGCCACGTCACCGATTACGAACAAAAGCTCCAGGACGAACTCCATGTCCGGTACAAGGCCAGTCGGGTGCTGAGTGGTCAGTCGGCTTATCGAGCCATCGGCTCCATCTCGATCCCGGTTTGAGTCCATGTGATCAACAAGGGCGCCGGCATCGCGAACGGTGACATTGAACAGAACCAGATCGACAGCCAGCTGAGCGTCCTGAACGCGGCCTATGGCAGCACGCCCTTCGTCTTCACGCTGGCGGGAGTCACTCGCACGACGAACGCCACCTGGTACACGATGTCACCGGGTTCCACTGTTGAAACCCAGGCCAAGACGGCGCTGCGCCGAGGGGGCCCAGGGACGCTGAACCTCTACTCGGCCAACCCGGGTGGCGGACTGTTGGGCTGGGCCACCTTCCCGACGGACTACAGCCGCTCGCCCAGCCGCGACGGTGTGGTGGTGCTCTACACCTCGATGCCTGGCGGTTCGGCTGCACCCTATAACCTGGGTGACACGGGCACCCATGAGGTCGGCCACTGGCTTGGACTGTTCCACACCTTCCAGGGCGGTTGCACCACCACCAACGACCAGGTCACGGACACGCCAGCGGAGCGATCGGCGGCTTACGGTTGTCCGACGGGGCGTGACAGCTGTTCGGGCAAGCGCTACACGGGACTGGACCCTAACACCAACTTCATGGACTACACCGACGACGCCTGCATGGACCGTTTCAGCCTGGACCAGGTGACACGGATGGATTCGCTGCACGCCCAGTACCGCGCCGTCCCCTGAGCGATCCAGTCGCCGGCGGGTGTGTCGGGTGACGGCCCCTGCTTGAGGGCGTGACGGGCCGACCAGGAGGTCGGCCCGTCAACCGAGCGGCCCGGGGTCTGCTGCTACAGCACCTCGGACGCGTAATCCGCCAGCCGTGAGCGCTCGCCGCGGGCGAGCATCACGTGGCCGGAGTGGGGCCAGCCTTTGAACCGGTCGACCGCGTAGGTGAGGCCGGAGCTGCCTTCGGTGAGATAGGGCGTGTCGATCTGGGCCAGGTTGCCCAGGCAGACGATCTTGGTGCCGGGGCCAGCGCGGGTGATCAGGGTCTTCATCTGCTTGGGCGTGAGGTTCTGGGCCTCGTCGATCAGCACGAACTTGGTCAGGAAGGTGCGCCCGCGCATGAAGTTCAGGCTCTTGATCTTGATCTTGGAGCGCACCAGGTCGTTGGTGGCCGCACGGCCCCAGTCGCCGGCGCCGGAGTCGTTCTTGGCAAGGACCTCGAGGTTGTCGTCCAGGGCACCCAACCAGGGGCCCATCTTATCTTCCTCGGTGCCGGGCCGGGAACCGATGTCCTCACCGACCGGCACCGTCACGCGGGTGACGATGTTCTCGCTGTATCGCCGCTGGTCCATCACCTGGCTGAGGCCCGCGGCCAGGGTCATCAGCGTTTTGCCGGTGCCGGCTGTGCCGGTCAGGGTGATGAAGTCGCAGTCCGGATCCATCAGCAGGTTGAGCGCGAAGTTCTGCTCGCGGTTGCGCGCGATCACGCCCCAGACGGCATTCTTGGCGTGCGAGTAGTCCTTGAGGGTCTTGAGGACGGCCGTCTTGCCCGTGATCTCGGAGACCTTGGCGTAGAGCGGGGCCGCCCCAGGGGTTTCGAGGTAGACGAACTGGTTGACCATCAGCGAGGGGACCAGCGGCCCGGCGATCCGGTAGAAGGTCGAGCCGTTCTGCTGCCAGCTCTCCATCGTCTTGCCGTGGCGGTCCCAGAAGTCGGAGGGCAGCTGCAGCACGCCGGTGTAGAGCAGGTCGCCGTCTTCCAGCGTCTTGTCGTTGAAGTAATCCTCTGCCGGCAGGCCCAGGGCGCGGGCCTTGACCCGCATGTTGATGTCCTTGGACACCAGCACCACGTCGCGCTGGGGGTGG